>NZ_JAUBVE010000004.1:0-162303 GCF_036705715.1 Microcoleus sp. AT3-D2
TCGTTGACGTACCTGATGATGTCGGCTTTGGCGATAAATTCGCTGTAACAATTTAGACGAAAGAGGATTTATTTCCCGGATAAACATCATATGAAATTCTAATTAACTCATAATTTTGCCTGAATATCATTATACTATGTATTTGTGTAATTAATTCTGTCTAACTACTTAATTGCAGCTATTTCGACGGTGTTAGCGACAATTTTTGGTACAATGCTCGCCCTAGCACTGGAACGCTTTCATTTTCCGGGGCGCAAAGCAGTAGAAGCTTTACTGTTTTTGCCGATTATCATGCCCGAAATTACGATCGGCATTTCGCTGCTAGTTTTCTTTACGCTAGTATTTCGGATCGTAGAAAATCTTACGGGAATTCGCCTGAATCTCGGCTTACCTACCGTAATTATCGGTCACATTGTCTTTAATATTTCCTTTGTGACTATTACTATCAGGGCGCGTTTGGCGGAACTAGATCCTCAATTAGAACAAGCAGCTTTTGACTTAGGCGCTAACGAATGGCGGACTTTTTGGCGCATCACTCTACCTCTGATTTGGCCCGCTATTTTCAGCGCGGCACTGCTGGCTTTTACTCTGTCGCTAGACGATTTTGTCGTGACATTTTTTACCACCGGCGTCGGTTCCATGACGCTACCATTATTTGTTTATGGCATGATAAAATTCTCAGTGACGCCAGCGATTAATGCCATTTCAACTTTGATGTTGTTGGCTTCCTTGTTGCTGGTTATATCATCGTTAAAAGTTCAGAAAAGTTAAAATAATTGCTTTCTGTGTCATAATTATTTTTGTCTGCAACTAACACAACCTATGAAACGCCTGCTGACTTTCCTACTTTTGTTCGTGATGAGTGCAACAATGGCTTTCGGGTGTAGCCGCACAGGTAGCAACCAACAGCAACTGCTCAGCATTTACAATTATGCAAGTTATATCGCCCCAGAAACGATCGCCCAATTCGAGAAAGAGAACAATGTTAAAATTCAATACGACACTTTCGAGAACAGCGACGCACTCTATGCCAAACTTAAACAGGGAAACCCCGGTTACGACTTAATATTTCCCGCAGATTACATGGTGAAAATCATGATCGCAGAAAATCTAATTGAGCCCCTGAACCTAAACAATATTCCCAACCAAAAGAACCTAGAACCTAAGTTTATCAATCAAGCTTTTGATCCGGGAAATAAATATTCGCTGCCCTACCAGTGGGGAACCATGGGAATTGGCTATAACGTGAAAACAATCCAGGGAGAAATTAACAGTTGGGGGGTGATGTTCGACCCGAAATATACCGGAAAAGTCGCGTGGCAAGACGATGCCAGATACACATTAGCAGGAGTTTTAATGTATTTAGGATTTGATCCAAATACCACCAATCCCGAAGAGATTAACAAAGCCCGCGATTTGCTGATTAAAAGTAAAAATATCATTGCAGCTTTTGTCCCCGACACCGGGCAAAATATGCTAGATCAAGGAGAAGTAAATTTGACAATGGAATGGAGCGGTGATATTTTCCAAGTGATGACAGAAAATCCTAATCTCCGTTACGCTATTCCCAAAGAAGGAACAATCATTTTTTCTGACAACATGGCTATTCCCAAAGGTGCGCCCCAGAAAGAGTTAGCGGAGAAATTTATTAACTTTATTTTGCAGCCAGAAGTCGGCGCCCAAATTTCCAATTTTACCCACTTCGGATCGCCCAACAAAGCAGCAATTGATCAAGGTTTAATTGACCCGAAAGATTTTAAAAATCCTCAAATTTACCCGCCGGCTGAGGTGTTTGGTAAAATGAAATTATTGCAGGATGTCGGGAAAGCAACTGCATTGTACGATCGAGCTTGGACGGAAGTTAAAGCAGGGGCCGGAAAGTAAGCTATCCCCCATTTAACTTGCATATTGGGGGCGGGCTAGAAGTCCAACCCCTACTCCCCACAAGAGTTAAATTATTTGATAAGCAATTTAAATCCTGATTAGCTGAGATAGAATTCGTAGGGTGCGTCAGCACAGCGTAATTTTCTAGATAAACTATAGGCTAATCACTGACGCACCCTACCAGGATATATAATAATGCACTCTGTCGAAGTTTTAGAAGTTTCCAAAGTATTTAAAAGTGTCCGCAGTCAAGATTTCTTAGCTGTAGATAACATCAACCTGCAAATTTACGATCGAGAATTCTTTTCTTTACTCGGCCCTTCCGGCTGCGGCAAAACTACAACTTTGCGAATGATCGCTGGTTTTGAAATTCCCACAGCGGGCGAAATTTACATTCACGGCCAACCGATGCAAAATCGCCCGCCATTTCACCGCCCAGTAAATACGGTATTTCAAAATTATGCTTTATTTCCGCACATGACAGTAGCACAAAATGTCGCTTTTGGCTTGGAAATGGAGAATATACCTCAGAAAACAATTCGCGATCGCGTTGCTGAAGCCTTAGCATTAGTACAGTTAACCGAGGTAGGAAAACGCTATCCCCGCCAACTGTCAGGGGGACAGCAGCAGCGAGTAGCGCTAGCAAGAGCATTAGTCAAACAGCCGTCTGTTTTGCTGTTGGATGAGCCCCTAGGAGCGCTGGATTTAAAATTGCGTAAAGAGATGCAGTTAGAATTAAAAAAAATGCAGCGCAAATTGGGAATTACGTTTATTTATGTGACTCACGATCAGGAAGAAGCACTAACAATGTCGGACAGAATTGCAGTGATGGATGGAGGAAAACTGCAACAAGTCGGCACGCCTGTTGATATTTATGAATATCCTAAAACGCGGTTTGTTGCTGATTTTATTGGCGACAGCAATTTTTTAAGTGGTCGAGTAGTAGAAAAGCAAAATGGTAAAATAATCGTGTTGGTTGACCAGCAGTTAGCCGTGTTAGTTGCGACAGCAGAAGATATGCCCGCTGGGAAAGTTGTTACTCTGGTCTTGCGACCAGAAAAAGCTGCTATTTATCCGGCTAATTATGATGTTGAAAATAGCTGGCCGGGAATAGTAGAAGAGGCTATTTATATTGGCACTGATACGCGCTATACGGTGCGGTTGACTGCTAAAAGTTCGATCGCCCTTCGCCGACAAAACTTGCACAGAGATGACTTGCAGCGACACCAAGTCGGCGACAGCGTTCGAGTTGCCGTGCCCCCGGAAAGTATTTGCATTTGTTGACACTCAAGCGGGCTGAAGCCACTGAGATTCTGTGGAAGATTGAGGAGCGGATTGAAGATGTACTTCCTTCCCGGTAGAAGATAATCTACTTCTTCCTTCTGCTTCCTCCTTCCTCCTTCTTCCCTAGCGTCTTCGCGGTTCAATAATATAGACAGTATTGGTGCTAAACTCGCGTTTGACTTTGCACAATTTCCTCCAACAGTCGCTCTTGACTTTTAGCAGGTTCCTTGCAAGTCAAACACTCGCAAACTAACCCGATAACACCTTCAGGCAAATCAGCCTCAATCTGACAGACAGCAGTCGGATAATACTGCGAAATCAACCCCGAAATCTGGTCGGGAGTCGTGCGAATCAGGGTAGAATGCTGATACCAGTCGATCGCCGAAAGTAGACTCGGACAAGCTTGGGGAGCATCTTGTACAATACTGCTGAAAGCTTGCAGACCTTGCTCCGCGCGATCGAGATATTCTAAATTCGGGCCCAACAGCGCGAGGCGAACCAAAGAGGCGATCGCAATTCCATTCGCCGCCGGAGTTGCATTGTCTATATAGCTGCGTTCCCGCACCAACAAATCTCCGCTAGCATCCTTAGCAGTATTGTAATATCCTCCCAATTCCACGCTCCACAAAAACTCATCAAACTCTTCTTGCACCTGCACAGCTTTCTTTAACCAAAACTGAGAATTCGGCAACTGTTTTGCCTCTTCCCCGTTACCTAAAGTCAAACTCGCTTGATGCAAATCCAACAAAGCTTTCACAAACAAAGCATAATCTTCCGACTGCGCGGTTACAGCAGAATGTCCGTCATAATTCAACCGCTGAAACCGCCCATCCGTCCACTGATTGTCTAAAATAAAATTAGCAGCTTTCACAGCTAATTCCAGATATTCCCAATTCCCAAAAACAGCCGCAGCGCGGGCCAAACCCGAAATCATTAAGCTATTCCAAGCAGCAATCATTTTCGTGTCAGTAACGGCGGGAATTCTACCCGGCCAACTGTCGTTTTTAGCTTCTTGATTGTTGCGGGCTGGCGGAAAGGTTTTTACAGTATCGAGATTGCCACCGTAGCGAACTTGAAAGAGTTTAGCCAAAGCCGTTTCTACTGTGTCGCTCAGTTTTCCTGGATGGCGGCGCTGCAATACATTATTGCCTTCAAAATTGCCGCTGCGACTAACAGTAAACTGTGCTTTAATTTCTGCCAATTCCTCAGCAGTTAATAGTTGTTCCAGCTCGGCATAAGTCCAGACATAAAATGCTCCTTCTTCCGGTTCAACTTCTTCAGAAGTGTTAAAGCTGTCAGCATCCTGTGCAGCATAAAAATAACCTGTCGGCGCGGTCATTTCTCGCTTCAACCATTCTACTGTCCCCGCGATCGCACTTTCAAAAGCCGGTTCTTGTATTCCCGCGCTCCACAAATTTGCTAAATACTCAACAATTTGACCGTTGTCGTAGAGCATTTTTTCAAAGTGTGGCACAGTCCAAGTCGCATCAACCGTATAGCGGTGAAATCCGCCTCCTACGTGGTCGTAAATGCCGCCCAAGGCTAAGTCTAATCCGCGCTGAGTGCAGACTTGTTTGCTGTCGTATTTTGATTCAAAATTAAATCGCGTTCCCCGCAGTGCTAGCTCAGCATAAGGTATCATCGGAAAACTGGGGCCGGGGTTGCTGCCCGCAATAATTCCGGTGTTGATTTCTAAGCCTTTTTGGAAGAGTTCGCGATTTAATTCGGCGGTTACTCCTGACAGCGCTGCCGACTGTTGGAGGTTGCCTAAAATCTCTGCTTTGAAGGCTTCTACTTTGCCTTTTTCTGTGTCGTAAAAGCGGCGAATTGCTTGCAAAACTTCTAAAAATCCCGGCCGTCCGTAGCGCGGTTCTACGGGGAAATAAGTGCCTCCGTAGAAGGGAACTCGCTCGTCGGGAGTGAGAAAAACGTTGAGCGGCCAACCGCCTTGGCCGGTCATCATTTGCAAGGTTTGCATATAAATGCTGTCGATATCCGGGCGTTCTTCACGATCGACTTTTATCGGTATAAAATGCGAATTCATGTATTGGGCGATCGTGCCATCGGAAAATGCTTCCCCTTCCATCACCGTACACCAGTGGCAGCTAGAGTAGCCAATTGACAGGAAAATCGGTTTATTTTCGCTTCGGGCCGCTTCCAAAGCTTCGTCGCACCAGGGCCACCAGTCGATCGGATTTTCGGCGTGTTTCCGCAGGTAAAGGCTTTGGGATTGAGCAAGACGGTTGACCATAATCAAATCCACTTTCACTCGTACTGGGTAAGCTTGTCAGTTCTCTAGCAGTTTAGCGCGAGATGTTTTAGTTGAGTTGTTGCTGATAATTATGTTTTAATATTAAGGCTGATTATCTCGATATAATATGAGCTTATCATCTCGGAGAACCTTCAATCAACAGCTAGGACAATTTTTGCTGAGTGTTGCTGTTCCTCCTGCTGTTATCAAACTGACCCAAACTGAATCCTCGGAGCAAGCTTTATTAGAAACTAATCTTAACAATCTTCTTGCTAAAGCAGACCCAGAAATAGAATTATTAGTCCCAACCTTTTTAGGTAACGACAAGCGTCGGTTCTACGGCAGAGGTGTTCCGAAAAGCTTGAAGTTAATCGACAAATTTCAACTAGGGAGCGGCCGGACTTTTCTGGGAAGGCGGTCTGTAGTTTGGAGCGGTGCCGGTTGGACAGGACAGCCGACCATTACCAGAGACGGGGGAAAAACTTATTTAATTATAGGTGCTTATGACCACAATTTGCGAAAAATAGATATTGCTACTAATAAAGAAGTTTGGCGCTATAAATTTGATGATGTAATCAAAGGTTCATCAACGATTTATATCGATCAAAAAGCTAGCGCCGAAAACAGAATTGTAATTTTGCAGGGAAGCCGCAGTGGGGGTGGTGGCAAAAAAGTAGTGCCTAGTTTTAGGGCAATATCTTTTAGAACTGGCAAAGAACTGTGGAAATTGGACATCAGGAAAACGCCCAGCTACAGCCGGGATAATGACAGCAGCGCTTTGGACATCGGCGGTGGCGTTTTGTTCAATGCGGGGGAAAATGCGATCGGCTATTTTCTTGATAGTTCCACAACCAGTGCAAAAATCAAAGAAGGCATAAAGCAGCCAAATATCTTGTCGGAAGTACAGCTTTATGCAGCAGGAGATATCAGCAAACACGGCGGCAACTTGGTAGCGGAATCATCGCCATCAAGGCTCAAAGATAGAATATTTATAGCTGCTGGTTCCGGTCATATTTACGGTATTAGCATTGAAACTAAAAAGATAGTTTGGGATTTCTATACTGGTTCAGATTTGGATGGAAGTGCTGTAATCTCTAAATCAGGGAAACTATTTTGTGCCATTGAAAAACAATACATTCAGGGCAACGGCGGAGTGCTGAAGCTGAATCCAAACAAGGAACCGAATGCCAGCGTCGAATGGTTTTTGCCTACCGGAAATCGCCGAGTTTCTAGCTGGGAAGGGGGGATAATTGGCTCGGTGGCGTTGAATGACGAGTACAATTCAGGGGAGTTTCCGGCGCTGTTTGCCACAAATGCGCTCGACGGCAATTTGTACATCGGTTCCCAAGATATGATTACAGGTAAAAAAATTGCTGTGCCTTGGCGAAACCAGTCTTACGATACTCCGGTAATAGTATTTAAAAAAGCGATTGGTTCTTCAATTTCGACTCCGATTTTTACCGATGGCAATAAACTGATCAGTGCGGGATACAACGGTGTTTATTTGTTCAATTTGAATTGGGAACGAGCGAAGTCGGGGGATCAGAATGCCTTGAAAAATGCTAAAGGGGAGTTTTACCGTTTGAAAGTAATAGAATCGGGGAGATTTAAGCCGGGTTTGTCATTTGAGGCGACGCCTGTAGTTTGGGACGGAATTGTGAGGATTTGCGCCAGGGATGGCTGGATGTATACTTTGGGGTGAACTACCTACAGTCTTGGCGACTCTCGGAAGTGCGATCACATCCTCATTTTCTAGATGTTGAAATCCGCCAATGCCACTACCTGCCGTTTAACTGCGCTTATCGGAAACCTGTTATATAGCAATCCTCGCATCATTTGTGAATTTCTTACTCCCTCCCCTCTTACAAGGGGCGGGTTCACCAACCATACCTGCCAATAATTGACAACCTCAGAAACCCGCCCCTTGTATCTTAAAAGAGTGAGTTAGTCGATCGCCATATCAATCAGGCGATCACCGATCATTTAGATGTCAAATGAGTCGATCGTCTCGGAGAACCTTCAATCAACGGCTGGGATAATTTTTGCTGACTGCGACGGTTCCTCCTGCTGTCCTCAAACAGTGCCAAACTGAATCTGGGAATTGACGGAGTGACAACGCCGCTGAAACCTTGATATATAAATGGTTTAGGCTCTTCAACCTCCCTCAAGAGATTAGTAATTATCACAAGTTTATTGACAATTTTGATGGTAGCGAACACGAACAATCGTGATTAGGCCCTGCAGAAAGCCTAAAAATTAGCGATCGCACGCACACATTTTTTTGATGACAAGCTACTCAAACCCTTACTGCGTCAAGTATTTCTACTTGCTTATCACCCGTTAAATCTTGGAATCGAGCGTTTTCGGAAAAATAATATTAACCAATTTTTAGCCAAAGCAGACCCAGAAATAGAATTATTAGTCCCAACATTTGTAGATAACGACCACCCCGCCTTCCACGGTAGACGCAGGGCTGTTTCATTCTCTTGTAGGGGCAGCCCTCCGTGGCTGATCCAATCCCACCAAATGCCTAACAAATCCTGGATGGGTCGGCATTCTTGGCACGAACCGTACAAAAAGCTGGTTTTCCTGAGAATGAAACAGCCCTGACGGTAGAGGCGTTCCGAAAACTATGTCCCAGAAAGTCGAGTCGTCCCTTTAGTTGGTCAAAGTTCCGGCGTCACAGATAATAACGACCCCCGAAACCATTGGTCTCTAAACTGAGATGTTGCACCACGATCGATAAGCCTGTTTTGGGCGGGATCTCCTGCCCAACCCCCACTCCCCACAAGAAAACTCATTCTTTGTGGAACGGGCCGGAGGGCGCGTTCTTAATAATGGTGCAACATATAAGTCTAAATGGCGCTTGTTGCTGAATCCGAAAGCGAGAATCGACGCACCGAATATGATCCAAGATTTTGTCCTGAGTTATAGCCCAGATTCCGCAGCTTCAACTGTCAGCATCGGTTTTTACCTATTTTTACCCAGCAATCAAGCTATCACTTAAACTTTTCTACCGTACATTAACGGATAAAAAACTTTTTAAGGGCATAATTTAGAGCTTAAAAAGAGTTTTATCAGTAATTATGCTGTGTGAAAACCCAGGTTAGGAAGGTGGTTATAGCTTTTTGAAAGAGAGAAAAGTCAGGACTAAAATCCGGGTGGCAGCACCCCTATTTTTTGATGTACGCCATAGCAAATAGCTAGCTATAACTCATCAATTTAGGCATTTTGGCTAAATCCAATCAGCGTATTCTGAATCTTCATCGAATCTTTATCAAAACTACTTGCATTAACTTGTGCTTCCGTTTAGATTGAATATGTGAAGGAAAAAAACCTGCTTCCAGTCAACATAAAAATAAAGGTGTCAACCATGAAATCCCAATTAAACTTAGTCAAATATATTTTAGCTGTTGCCGGTGTCGCTACTCTTAGTGCAGTATCCGCAGCACCTGCCTCTGCCATCGGCTTGGCACCTGCCTCTGCCTTCAGCTTTGCTAATATCGTGGGTGGGGATACGCCAGGAGATGCCTATGCAAATAGCTTTTCATTTGACGTAATTGACCAGGGTTCATCAGTTCTTTTTAATATCTTCAACTCTGGAAATCCCACAGCCTCTGATATGTTTATCAGTAAAGTTCTGTTTGATGATAATGGCTATCTCTCTAATGCAGTGGCTAACGTTGCTAACATTGGTAATGTAGCTTTTACTGGTGGTGCTGGTAACGATCAGTTGCCTCAAGGTGGTAATGGCTTCACCACAGACTATGCCTTCTCACGTAACACTGGTGGTGGTAATAAATGGGGTATCCAAGGTGGCGAAACTTTGGGACTGAGCTTTACTGGAAATTATGCTAACGTAGTTTCCGCTTTGAATACCGGTGCCTTAAAATTAGGTTTGCACGTTCAAGCCTTACCCAATGGTGCAAGCGATTCTTACATCAGCAGCACTAGCAACACTGAAGCTACTCCTGAACCTTTAACAATGCTTGCTGCTGGAGCCGCTGTTGGTTTTGGTACTATGTTCAAAAAGCAACGCGATCGGGCTCAAAAAGCTGAATAAGCTATCATTTGAACTCGTTTTTGATTCTAGCTTGATGTCAAACTGATTATTTTAGGATAGGACTAAAAACCTGGTTTCACCAAGAAACCAGGTTTCTTAGTATCTGATAGCGCGCAGCCGTGAAAACCCCGGGCTTTTAAGGCCAGATGAAACGCAGTTGTAGCGTTACCGCTGTTATTAAGATCTATAATTGAGTCCTGGGAATCAAATTTATCAACTAGGCATTGAAACATCTTAGAGGGCGAGCACTCCCTGCAACCGACTAATCCGAATTGATGCGGAACTGTTAAAGGGCGAATAATTGCTGGATGGATGGCGTAATTACAGCACCCCAGGGTACTGGTATTGAACGTCAAGTCGCCCCTTGACAGAGCATTTAAGAACTACCGTAAAGCTGTTTCTGAAGAATTTCCGCTCTAAATACACTGAGATTCTTTAAAAGGAGATAATCACCATTGATCGTTACTCGAACTCTAACTCGCTCAGCCGTATTTACTCGAACCTCAGTGTCACACACTGCGCGGTGCCAATTGCGTCTACTCTCAAGAAATCCCAGCCTCATTGAGGCTACTTATTTTTAATTTTTGTTTATTCACTCGCTTTTTAGTATTTGCTTACAGGGGCAAAGTAAGCAAGCGCTAGGAATCCAACCAATCATTTCGAGTAACAGTCTTTTCACTAGGTGTCCTAATGCTGAGCTATGCGTTGCATCTGAGTTTCACCATTCATCAAATTCCAGAGTATCTACTAACCTCATCTCATGATTTACGGCGATTAACACCCTCCGAGTCCTTTCCGTAGGAGGGGTTCAAGCTACTGAGTTGTCCACATCCCCTACTATTTTTATGATATGATCTAAGAATAGTCTGGACTGTTTTTACTTCGGAGTCTGAAACCCTGGATTTTCCGTTGGTACTTCGATTGCCGAATCGCCGAGAAACCCTTATTCTAGGGTTGGCAATCAAAAACAGTCCGCAGTATGGCTCTCCTCAATCAACTAATAACTAATATCTAAAATGTTCAAGAGAAAACTTTTTTGGCTCATCATTATCGCCACAGCTTTAGTAACTCTGAATATGACACTCCTGTGGAAACTGGGCGATGTTGCTCATTTTTGGATGAGTATAGTTTTTTGGTTCGCTGTGGGTTCCCTGCTTTGGGACAACCAGGATATTCTCAAACAGCGTGAGATCAAAAGTGACCTATTATCGACAATAGCAGGGACGCTATTAATAGCTTTTATTCTCTTTCAAAGTGCTGTGGTTTCCAGTAAATTCGATCCTTTTTTAAGAGTTGTACCTTTTTTGTCTGGTTTAGGTTTGAGCCTAATTGCGGTAGGTTTTCAAAACTTAAAACTATATTGGCGTGAATTGGTAATACTATTTTTTCATGGCACTCCCAGTGTCCTTACGTTACCTTTCGTGGATTTTGTTACCTCACTTACTGCTAAATTTGCTCATTATTCTTTGTGGTATGTCGGTTTTGATGTAACACGCGACGGTAATTATGTTGCTTTGCCAACAGGAAGGGTGTTGGTAAATGGGGGTTGTTCGGGTATAGAGGCAATGAATTACTTATTAGGTTTAGCGGTAATTTGTTTGGTGATGTTTCCTACTAAACAAAATAAGGCTTTGGTAATAGGTGTCGCTGTCATTTTTGGTTTTATTATTAATGTTTTTCGAGTTGCGGGAATGGCATTGTTAGTTGCATCTAATCGCCTAGATTTGTTTAAATATTGGCATGAGGGTGAAGGTTCTTTAGTCGTGGGCATGATTGCGGTGATTTTGTTTGGGATATTTTATCAATATATGTTGAAACGAGATAGCAAACTTAGTCAAAGTTCGGGAAATTAATTAGTTGCAATTTGAGGAAATATATCGGTTCTTCGATTTCCCCTCCCATAGTCATTCGATTTTAGATTTGAGATTTTAGATTTTGGATTTACCCCACGGGTAAATTCGGCGGCGTGAGGATTTTAGATTTTAGATTTTGGATTGATTCCACGGATAAATCACGTGGCGGGTACCACCTTTGAAATTCTTGGTTAGGAGTCTCAATCACTCAAATGTCCGGGTGTTGAAATCCGCCAATGTCACTACCTGTCGTTTAACTGCGCTTATATCTATCATAGAAAGGATGTCAGGAATTATCGGAAACCTGTTATGGCGACAAATGAAAGTCAAATAAATCAAATTTACGGTTCAGAGGATGCTCAGGGTATTTTACAGCTTGCGATCGCGCGGCGACAAGATGAAGGAGAATTATCCAGAGTGCAGCTTTTCGAGATTGCAGCGGAATTGGGCATTTCCGAACAGGATATTGTAGCGGCGGAACAGCAATGGTTAGCAACTAGAGGAGAATTTCAAGAAAAGCTGGTTTTTAACTCTTACCGTCGTCGCAAACTACAGAAAAATGTGACAAAGTACGGCATTATCAATACTTTTTTAGTTTTGTTTAATCTAGCAGGCTCGCACGAGCTTTCTTGGTCGCTCTTCATTTTACTAACATGGGGATTAGGATTGTCGCTGAATGCTTGGAATGTTTATCAAACTGAAGGGGAAGATTACGAAAAAGCGTTTCAGCGGTGGCGGTTGAAGAAACAAGTCGGAGAGTCTATTGGTACTGCAACTAATAAGTTTATGAAGTGGTTGCAGTCGTGATTTTCTCTTAAGAAAAAAGCGATCGCTTTTTCTTCAAATCAAGTACCGCCCATACAAAGAACTAGCAAAAGATAACTATCCTGCCGGAAAAACTGGAGCAAATGATTAATAACTGCTGTAATTTTATCCGATATTTAAGTTAGCTCCGACATTCTTCGCTGCCCTCCTATCGCCATTTTTATATATCATTAGTTGGTACTTTTGGCAATTATTTCCAAAATCCTGAGAACAAAATTGTGAGGGAGTAGCTGCTCAAAAGCAGCGCGAGATTTCCGGCAGGCCTGAGCAAAATCGTCATCCGAAAGTTTATCGTGAAAAGCTTGGACATAATCTCCAATCCGATGCACTTCCGAAAAAGGAACGATGACGCAAAAATCTTCCCATTTCATCCCTCTCAACTCCGGTAACGATTTATTGGTATCAATGAAAACCGGAATTCTCCCTGCTGACATAACCTCCCCGAGATGGTAACAGCCATTATCGTCTCCCCTCATCGCCAAGATATAAGCATTATTCTCGATATTTTCGATATACTCTGCTCTTTGGCGGTTTCTTTCTTCCAATGGAAGACTAAAAAAATCTCCCTTTCTTTCAATCAAAGATGTTTGTAGATTTTTCGCTTTTCGCACTTCATTAATTATTTTTTGTCTGACTAATCGTGCAATCAACCTTCGCATTCCCAAATTCAAATTACGATTAACAAAAAGGTTGCATGCCATCCAGTTAACCATAGAATCCGAAAATTTAATATAACGTAATATCAGCGAATTTAGTCGGGATGGATATTCAACATTTCCCACAAAACCGACAGTAGGCATTGATGGTTTTGGCATATTTACCTTCTCTCCCAGGTCATAAATCCATGGGGGCATGGGTATTGATTTTTCTTTTTTATCACGGTAAGTTGCCGAGGCAAACAATATTTCTCCTGGATAAGGCTGACACTCCAAACAGTTTGCAAAGGTGACGAGCGTCCTTTTTGATCCTAATACTTGGCGCCGGAATTTATGTAATTCAGCTTCCTTATTAAGGCCATAATAACTTGAAATAAAATGTGGAGTTACCACAATCTTGCCTGCATCTGCCAAGTCTGTAAATCGGTGAATCTTGACTAGCTCCGGTAATTTATCCCTGAGCAAATTCCAAAACTGTAACTGTGGATTAGTGTCCGGCGGGCTGAGGTGCATTAGCAGTGGGGCTGGGCGTACCCCAGGAAGTAGTAAATCTTCATATATCCATATTTCCAGAGGTTTGTTAAGCTGGTCACTCATTTTTTATCTCCAGAGCAAATTTTTCTTTACTTTCCACCGAAATCTTGACAGGCAGGGACTCTCCCCGCTGCCACTGAATTTTAACATAAACAATCAAAATTTTAAGAGCAGGGGGTAGGGTCTCGCTAGTATAGAGCGTCTTACGTTTAATTAGAACTAGCTACTTCTGTGTTGCTTGCAGTTGCACCCAAAGTGCGCCCAAGTTTAACTGCAAACCCACTAAAATTACTGTGGGGAATCTTGCTTAGCAGCATCTTCAACCACAGGATGAATTAAAGCAGATCGAAAACCTTGCCGAATTTCCGAACTCAAATACCTGCGCTGCAAAATCTGCCATTTTTGCCAAGCTGCATAGCGATTTTCGGCCAACAAACCAGCCAACTTCGGCAACTCTTTTTTCAGATCGCGATCGACAAAATCTGTCAGAAACTCACCTAAAACTTCACTGTCTTGAATATCGCCCAAACATTCCTGAATAGCTTTCACATCTTCGACATAAACTTCGTAAGTCTCGCTGTAAAAATCGCCAAACAGATTCATCAAATAGCGAACCCGCTTCGCTTGCTTCCGCAAATCGTGCAGAATAGTTCCCTCGGCTGCTAACTTCTCTTCGACAGCCTCAGCATTTAAGTCATCAACAACTTTAACTTTGCCATCTTCATATTCCGTACCCAACAGCCAAGCCGGATGCAGGAAAAACTCGCTGACTTGAGGTAACAGTAAATCTGGCAAAACCTCAGCAATTGGCAAATGTTCGATCGCCTGAAACTGCGGTTTTTCCAGCCAATCCTCGATCGACTGCTTCAGCGATTCGTAGCTTTTGTGCTCTAAAATCGCCCTCACCTCTTTCAAAGCCCGGTGTCGCTGTTTGAGCAAATTCAACAAAGCTTTATCCAAAACTTTCTGTTCTTGAGTCGGCAAATTCGGGTAATAGCGGTTTTGGAGACTTTCGAGCATCACATCCAAATCCCTGAGAGTTCCCAGAATCCGCCCCACCTTACCAATTTTGCCTTCCGAAGCCTCTTTTGGCCAATCTAAAACCGGAGCAAAACCAGTCACAGCCGATCGCAAACGTCTCAATCCCACGCGCATTTGATGAAGTTCTTCCGCGTCTTTGTCTTTGATAACTTCAGCCTCGTGCGCTAAACTTTTGCGGAAATATTTCTCAATCGCCCCAGATGCAGCGTCTCCGAGAGTTTTAACTTGAGTTTTAACTTTTGCTGATGTTTTTACGTTCATGGCAGGTGTAGATTCCACTTTGCAGATCGACTTTAATCTCGATTTCAAAGCTTTGCTAATAAGGGGTTATATCCTAGCACACACTTTTAATTTAGCAAGCGCAACCCGAATAAATCTTAATATAAAATGCTTGACAATTTATACAAAATCAGCATTGAGCAATCTCAAATCTTCAATCTCGAATCTCGAATCTCCAATCTCCAATCTCCAATCTCCAATCTTCAATCTTCAATCTCCAATCTCCAATGTCGAATCTTCAATCTTCAATCTCCAATCTCCAATGTCGAATCTTCAATCTTCAATCTCCAATCTAAAATCTAAAATCTAAAATAAAATTACCCTCCCTCGCCCTTGAGCTAATAAAAATCGGATTTCTGGCGCGCTTTCCCAAATAGGTTAAGATCGCTGCAAACCGATATTTATTCGCCAAAGGGTGAGAGAGGGTGCGATCGGGAGGACAAGTTTTAAATTAAATCAAACCCGCCCAGGCTGCCCGACTTCAAAGAGGCAGTTTAGCCTTTCCAGTCTTTCTCAGATTGCGAGAGCACGTAGGTTGCTACATCCTCGATTTGTTCGGGCTTCAAGCGGCCGGCGAAAGCAGGCATAGCATTTTTGCCCTTAGTTACCTGAGTGGTAATAGCTTCCAGAGAATTCATGCCGTACTTCTCAAGAGCTTCCTTTTTCAAGGTTTTCATAGCCATAACCACGTTGCCACCACCGATGTGACACGCAGCACAGTTCGAGCTAAAGATTTTAGCTCCGTTAGCGGCATCTCCTGCCAAAGCAGGGCGGCCAAAGCCGACGGTAAAAATTGCGATCGCTAACAGGGCGATCGATAAGAGTCTTTTCAACGCAGTTCTCCTCTAATGGACACGCAAAGGGTGATTCTTTAGATATTTTACCTGTTAAAACAGGCGCGATCGCACACTCGTATCGCCTTCTTCCGAGTAATTTACCACTTTTTGGCAGTGGCAGTTCAACTCTCAAAATTCTCCACGCCCCAGCCCGGAGCTTTCTGAGCAGCCCGGATCACAAAAGCCGCTAAATTTTCAATCTCAGCCTGTGGCATCCAGCTTTCCGGTACTTGGCGGCACCAAAAAGTCTCCTCAGTACCGTCATAAGTCATCGGTTCTCTCAGATACGCCACCAGACTATTGATGTTGTTGCGGGGAGGCGTTGCCCCTTTGAGGTCAGCCAAAGACAGAGATATCGTCGGATCTGGCAAATTAGCTCCTCCGACGTGACAATTCAGGCAACTTTGCTCGAACAACACCTTGCCCGCAGACAAATCCTGAGCCGAAAACAAGCGAGTATGTCCCTCAGAGTCCAACTCCAGAGCCACAGGTTCGCTGGCTTGTAAATACCTATTCACGTAAGAATCGGCAGCAGCCAAAACAGGTTGAGGAGCCAACAGCACGAGTGGCAAAATAATTAACATCCCCAACAGAAAGCAGACAAAAGCACCACGACGCAGCATGAGGGACTACAACCTTTTGCGATAATCAATGAGCAGGAGGTAAATTTTAGATTTCAGATTTTAGAGCGAAAAACGACGAGCCAGCAATTCTTGCCGAACTTCTGCCCTCTCCCAATCAAAAATCCAAAATCTAAAATCTAAAATCTAAAATCGATTAGCGAGCGCCTTTGCCACCAGCCCACTGCTTGGAGACAATTTTCGGCTGCAACAGAATGTGACCGGCAATCGCGTACAAATCGTCATCCGAGAGATTTCTCATCTCAGCGAAAATATCCGCACTCTTCATGCTCGGATGCAGTTCCGAAATTTCCTCAAACCCGTCATAAGTCGTGGGATTTTTCATAAAGTCCACCAGGGACTCAATATTATTCCGGGGCGGGTTGGCCAAAGCCAGAGTTTCCGGGCTCAAATTCACGTTGGGGTCAGTTTTTGTCATGCCCGCAGCGTGACATTGAGCGCAAGCCGAATTGAATAGGCGTTTGCCTTGCTGAACTTGTTTGAGGCTCAGCACCACGGGAGCACCCTTGTCATTCAAAGTCACAGTGCGAAGTTCAGGACTCAGTTCGACAGCCATCGCACTGCTGACAAATAACTGAAAGCTCAAGAATACAGCGGTCAGAGCAATGAAATATCTTTTAAGCATGGTTCTCCTTAAAAAAATCCGGCAAATTATTGAACGCTAAGAGAGTGTAGCTGGCAAACAGATTTGTGTTCAAAATTCCCTCCTTCTGCAACAACTGGCGAAAGTTTGTGCAGCCATACCTTTAAAGGTAGAGGAATTTTGCGATCTAATCTGCAAGAAGTTTTGAGTCGCGCCTTTTTTCGAGAGTGGACATAATTGCCTTAACATCCTCCAAAGCCAAACGGGTTTGAGGGTGCTTGTAGGCAATTTCCAACTCATCGCACAAGCGGATCACGTCTTCAACAGGGACATTGAAGTCCTCTGCTATTTCTGCGATGGACAGGTCTGCAAAACCCATAATTTTTAGGTCGCTGACAGGTCAAAATTGAGTTGACGGCTATTAACTCAAAGCCGGACAATTTCAGAAAGCGCTGTTAGCTTGTTCTGTTAGTTTGTTCTGAGATTTTGTTCGATCGCAAGCTAACTAACCGCTAACTGCGACTAGGCATTTTTGCCCAGCCCAACTTCAGGGCCAATCAACTTCCGATCAATATCATCCCACTGCTGGGTCGTTATTACCAAAAATAATGGGTTTAAAGCCCCGTCCTTCGCTTGACGGCTTTCTTTAACTGTGGTATACTTACGCTAGTTATGTCAGCGTAAATATGCTTGTTTTTGAGGCAAAACTAGAGGGACTTGCACAGCAGTACGAGCGGCTCGATGAAGCCATTCGCACTGCTCGCTTTGTCCGCAATAGCTGCCTTAGATACTGGTTGGACAACTTGGGGATGGGTAAGTACGAGTTGAGCGCCTATTGCGCTGTTCTCGCCAAAGAGTTTCCTTGGGCCGGCCAACTTAATTCCCAAGCTCGACAAGCTTCTGCCGATCGGGCTTGGAGTTCTATCGCTCGGTTTTATGACAACTGCAAAAAAAACAAGCCTGGGAAGAAAGGCTTCCCACGCTTTTTGAAGCATCAAACACATGGCTCTGTTGAATATAAAACAACGGGCTGGAAGTTGTCGTTCGATAGACGAACTATCACCTTCACTGATGGGTTTGAAGCAGGAAGCTTCAAGATGTGGGGAACTCGTGACCTTCACTTCTACCAGTTGAAGCAGATTAAGCGAGTGCGTGTTGTTCGTAGAGCTGATGGGTACTACGTTCAGTTTTGCCTTGACCAAGAACGGGTAGAGAAGAGAAAGCCAACGGGTAAGACTGTTGGACTGGATGTTGGATTGACTCACTTCTACACCGATTCGGACGGTCAGACAATCGAGAACCCCCGTCATCTGAGAAAGTCCGAGAAAGCGCTTAAGCGTCTTAGTCGTAAACTTTCTCGCACGACCAAAGGGTCGAAAAACAGAGTCAAAGCGAGAAATCGCCTGAGTCGAAAGCACCTCAAGGTAAGTAGGCAGCGTAAAGATTTTGCCGTGAAGTTGGCAAGATGCGTCATCCAGTCTAACGACTTGGTTGCCTATGAGGACTTGCAGGTGCGTAACATGGTTAGAAACAGACAACTGTCAAAGTCAATATCTGATGCTGCGTGGTCGGCTTTCCGTCAATGGTTAGAATATTTTGGCAAGGTGTTTGGCGTGGTAACGGTTGCCGTACCACCGCACTACACTTCTCAAAACTGTTCCAACTGTGGGGAAGTCATCAAGAAGTCTTTGAGTCAAAGAACACATCGCTGTCACCATTGTGGTTTTGTAATAGACCGAGACTGGAATGCAGCAATTAACATACTTGAGTTAGCACTCCGTACCGTGGGGCACATGGGAACGTTAAACGCCTCTGGAGACATCGACCTCTGCATTGGTGAGGCAACTCCTCAATGTAAGTCGAGTCGTGGAAAGAGGAAGCCCAAGAAGTGATTCTTGGAATCCCCGTGCGTTCACGCCGGGGAGGATGTCAACAAACTCAATATTTTTGGTAGAAGCCGGGTTTTTCGCAATTCCTCAGCAATTTCCCTCTGTGCCCCGCACTCACCAACAGACAATCCTCCGGCGCAGCAGCTTAGGGAGAAAGTTTGAAAGCGTGAGTCTGGGGGGGCAAAGCGTGGTTATCGCTGGCTTCGAGGGCGGGGAATTCCGAGCCGGCCAAGAAAGGCTGTGGCTGGTGGAGGCTGATGAGCTGACCAAGAGTTTTCTTTAATTGAGTCCGAGGTACGATCAAGTCTACAAAACCGTGGGCGAAGGAGTATTCGGAAGTTTGATAATTTTCCGGCAGCTTTTCCCGCAGAGTTTGCTCGATTACCCGGCCGCCCGTAAAGGCCACAGTAGCTTTTGGCTCTGCAATTATAATGTCTCCCAGCATGGCAAAACTGGCGGTGACGCCGCCGGTGGTCGGGTGGGTCAAAATCGGGATGTAAAGCAGTCTCGCTTCCCGGTGGCGTTCCAGAGCCCCGGAAATTTTAGCCATTTGCATCAAGCTGAGCATTCCTTCTTGCATTCTTGCACCACCGGAAGCGCAGACAATGATCACGGACAAGCGTTCCCGCGTGGCGTGTTCGATGAGGCGAGTCAGCTTTTCTCCGACAACTGAGCCCATGCTGCCGCCGATGAACTGAAATTCCATGACTCCGAGGGCGACTGGCAAATTTTCGAGTTTGCCGATGCCTGTTTCTACGGCGTCTAGGTGGCCTGTTTTTTCTTGAAATTCTCGGAGTCGATCGCTATATTTTTTTCGATCGCGAAATTTCAGGGGATCGGTGGCGTGCAGTCCTTCGTTAAGGGGCACCCAGGTATTGGGATCGATCAACTGCTCGATGCGATCGTCACTGTAAACTCTGATATGATGCCCGCATTCCAAGCAAACCATTTGATTTGCTCGCAGGTCTTTGGTATAACTCAGGGCATCGCAAGCTTCGCATTTATTCCAAAGTCCGTCCGCAATTTCTCGTTCCGGCCGTTCTTGGGAGTTCGGTACTGATTTTCGTCGATTTGCAAACCAATCAAATAGAGACATTAAAACTTGGTAATTGTTAACTGTTGACTGTTGACTGTTGACTGTTGACTGTTGACTGTTGACTGTTGACTTTTGGCTGTTGGCTGTTTTTATTTGTGAGTTGTTAGCTGCTACCAATAACTAATAACTAATAACTAATAACCAATAAGCCATAACAACAGACAATAAACAACAGACTTGACTACTGACTATTGTCCTCTTCAACTGGACTGATGAGGAGCCATGCTGTTCGCTGGTGTTGTGGAAGAACCTGCAGGGCTGTAGCACTTCCAGCCCCGAAATAAGATGCTATGCCCAAGTCTACAATCCGGGCCGGGATTTCATGAGCAGCTAGGAGCTGCTGCATTAATTCCGCTTCCCAACGAAAGCTAGTAGTTGTAAGTGTAATCCAAGACACGGAACAATTTTACCAATTTTTGAGACAATATTATGTTTGATCGCGCCTGACTACCTGCCGATCAGAAACTAAAATTCGGGAAAAACAACTGCAAATAAGTAGATAAGATCGCTTCGCCCCACAGAGCAGTAATTGCTGTACCGAGAGCCAGAAACGGGCCGAAAGGCATGGGTTGACGCCGATCGAGTAACCCGATAGCGATCGCCCCGCCACCAACAAAAGCCCCGCCGACACAAGCAATAAATCCCGCTAGCAGCAAGTATTTCCAGCCCAGCCAAGCTCCCATCAAGGCCGCCAATTTGGTATCTCCGGCCCCCATAGCATTCTGCCCCAGTCCGATCGTCCCGGCGAGTCCGATCGCGTCAAACAGCCACAACCCAACAACTGCTCCGGCGATCCCGTCGAGTACCAGATAGTTTACCGAGTCGATCGGACTAAATGTCGGCCACCAACCTTTCGCCACCTGGAAAACCAATCCGAGCACCAAACCCGATCGAGTTAAAGAATTAGGCAAAGTCATTGTATCGCAATCAATCAAAGACAAAGCTAACAGCCAGCTAAACAAAGCCCAAAAACCAAGAGTTTGCACTGTTACGCCAAACCGCCAGAAGATCAGCAAAAATAGCAAACCCGTAGCTGCTTCCACCAGCGGATAGCGGGCAGAAATGCGACTGTGGCAGTGATTGCAGCGTCCCCGCAGCCACAGCCAACCGAAAACGGGTATATTTTCGTAATTTCTGAGTTGATTTAAACATTTGGGACAGCGAGAAGGAGGGTGGATCACCGACAAACCCGCAGGCAACCGATAAACTACCACATTTAGAAAGCTGCCAATAGCCGAGCCTAAAATAAAGACGATCGCCGTGACAAGGGAATTAAAGATAATTTCCATTAAGTTGACTGTTGACTGTTGTCTGTTGACTGTTGACTGTTGTCTGTTGTCTGCTGACTGTTGTCTGTTGACTGTTGACTGTTGACTGTTGTCTGTTGACTGTGGTTATTTATTAATTGTTAGATTGTTCTCGGTCAATTACCAATAAGGTTTGTAGTAGGGACTTTAGTCAAAAGTCAAATTCTGAGGACTAAAGTTCTCACCACAAACCTATTTTTTGACACTCGTTCGAGCAAACATAAATATTAGTTGTCAATGCCCAATGCCCAATGCCCAATGCCCAATGCCCAATGCCCAATGCCCAATGACCAATTACTAATTAATACATTTGAGATTCAATTTCGTCAAAAGTAACAAAACGTTCACCGGGCAATAAAATTGGCTGCGAAGCAAAAATTACCTGGCCTCGATCGCTTCCTTGACTGACAACTACACCGGCCGGACGCTGCATCTGCTCGGAATGCACTTTCAGATACATACCATAGGCCGATCGAGCAGCTCGGATCAAATCGAGAGCTAGCAAGCTGTGACTTTCGGAAGTTTCTATAGTGGGTTCTGGGTTGGGCTGGTATGGGTTCACTGGAAACTTATCATAATGGTATAGGTCGAGTTATTGGTGTTGCCTCTCGATCGATCAAACTTACCCTATTTTTTAAGAATAAACTTAGGTGGAAATTATTAATAGATTAACCTACAATCCTCCCTTGGCTGCGATCGAACTGCGGCTGCGATCGCTCCTTTCCGCCCAACTGTACGCTGCTGCGTGGGTAGATCCGTCCCCCGCAACGCTAATGGGGGTTTTCGATCACCTGCGAACTCTGCGCTACATCCTCCACGACTACGTGCCCAGGCCCGTGTCCGAATCTCCGCCCAACCCGGGCGAGGTGCGTTACCAGTGGCAAACAGGCACCTTGCTGTTCACCGATTTGGCAGGGTTTACCTCGCTGTTGGAAGCGAACGCGGCCCAAGGGCGCAAGGGAGCTGAAAGCCTGCTGGGCGTGATTAACGACTATTTTGCCTCGATGATCGAAATTGTCAGCAAATCGGGCGGGGATTTGCTGGAGTTTACCGGAGATGCGATGCTGGTGCAGTTTTCGTCAGGAATTTACCAAGAGGATACAGCCAGGGCGGTGCGGGCGGGTTTGCGGATGCAGCGGGCGATGGCTGAATTTGCCAATATTGAAACGGCGCGGGGTGTTTTGTCTTTGAGGATGCGGGTGGGTATCCACTGCGGCCGCTATATTAGTGCTGACATCGGTACCCCGCTGCGAATGGCTCACGTACTGCTGGGGCATTCAGTCCAGCAAGCTAAGCAAGCTGAGGGTTCTGGAACTGTGGGGCGGGTTTGTGTGACTGAAACGGCTAGAGAGTCTGTGGGAGAGCAATTTCGTTTTGAAGCCGGGAAACACGGTTATTTCTTGGTGAGGGACGATTTCACGGACGATCGACTCGGAGAGTATGATATCACTTTGACTGGGCGGCGGATGCCGAGTTCGGTATTGCTCGATCGCAGCGTAGCGGGCTTGGTAAAAGAAATCGGGGAATCTGTGCAGCGGCTTGAACCCCTTGCTAGTTATATTCCCAAAGCGATTCTGAGACTGCTGGTGGAAAATGCTGATCAGCGCAAAATCCCGCCGGATTTTCCTGAACCGACGGTGATGTTTGTCAACTTGATTGGTTTACCGGAGTCTGTGGACAAAGCTTCGCTGGAGGAAGAAGTCAATCTGATAGTGTCTTTTTCTCGGGTGTTTGCGTCGATCGATGCTGTAGTCTCAGCTAAAGGGGGCGTGTTGCAAAAAGTAACGGCGCACTTAGACGGTTCGGATATGCTGATTTATTTTGGCGTGCCCGACGCTCACACTGATGACGCCAGCCGCGCAGCTAGTGCGGCGATTGCGATCCGAGATATCATTGCAGGTTTGCCTCTGGTAATTATCGCGGGTGAAGAAGTAAAAGTAAGTTGTCAAATTGGGCTATCCCTGGGGCCGGTGTTTGCTGCTGAGGTTGGGGAACCGCGAGGGCGCAGGGAGTTTAATATCCTCGGCGATACGGTGAATACGGCGGCTCGGTTGATGAGCAAGGCGGGGGAAAACCAAATTTTGATTGGTGAAAGGGTGTGTGAGTCGATCGGGCTAAACTTCATTTGCGAGGCTTTGGGAGCTGTTTCTCTGAAGGGGAAATCTGCTCAAACTCCGATTTTTGCTTTGCAAGGTGCAAAAGGGGAGAAGGGAAAAGCGGGCGTTTAAATAACTTTGCTGGACAATAGTTGTACAGTTTTTATGCTTCACAAAGGCAAGTACAGCACAACCGCTTTCCACTGTGACTACTAAATGTTATTTTTATAATTCTTTACGATACATCACAATAAAAACCGCCACTTCGTCAGATCAGTTCCGGTTGCATCGGAATGATTGAACCGCAGAGAACGCAGAGAATGCAGAGGGAGATCAGAGAGAGGTGAATAATTCCGATGAGGGGCGGAATTAATATCACTCGCAGAGACTAAACTCCGATCGATACTTCACCGTTCCGCTGCAATCCTGCAAGGCTCCACTTTCTAACTCCAACACCATAAACGCTTCATCGGGCACATCATATTCACATTTTAAACTCTTTCTACTAGCAGGAATAAACCCAAAACGCGGATAAAAATCTGGATGACCAAGCACAACTACTGCTTGAAACCCCGATCGCCCGCACTCTTTTAAACCTTCCTGAATCAGCAGCGTTCCTATACCTTGCCGCTGATATTCGGGAAGAACTGCGACTGGGGCCAACCCCTGAATCGACAAATTCCTAGAACATTTTCCTTCGACGACAACCGGACTGAAGAAAATGTGTCCGACAATGCGATCGGATTGTACCGCAACGAAGGAAAATGTAGATGCAATTCCCCGCAATCGATCGACTAAGTTAGCCTCATTTTCTCGCCCGAATGCCGCAATATTAATGTTGCGAACAGCTTCTAAATCTTCTGGTTTTTCGATACGGATATCCATAGCTTAAATTAAGTGTTGTGCAGCCGCTCTGGCAGACGAATTACTACAGAAACTGTTTCTATCTTGCAAGCGCCATATTAATCAAATTATAGCGCCCCTGAAGCCTTTTTCGTCTTTTTGAGTTATATATTTTTGGCAACCAATTATACAAAGACTTGCAGATGAATGCCAAATCGTCGCCAAAGTCGATCGCTTCCAATCTTCACGCCCGATGCGGAACCGCTTAACTCTCCTTATTGCGGTACAAGCTGACTTGAAGACAATCGCTTAATGCCCTCCATCGCTGTAGTTTCTCCGGCTTTGTCACCGCCCTCACGGGCAATTTTTAAAGCTCCCTCGTAGGATTCGAGAGCTTCAGCATATTGACCTAGACTTTCATGAATTGCGCCCATATTGTTGAGCAAGCGTCCGATACTTGTCTTGTCGCCGATTGCTTCTAACATCGGTATTGCTTGCTGAAAATAGATCAGCGCTTGAGTATCTTTGCCGAGTTTGCGGGAGGTAAGTGCCATGTTGTTGAGGAGGCGGCCGACGCCAGCCCTGTCTCCGATTTCCCGGCGAATTGCTAAAGCTTGGTGGTAAAATTCCATCGCTCTATTAAAGTCGCCGATGTTGTAGTAGACGCCGCCCATGTTATTGAGGGTACGACCTAAATCGCGCTGATCGCCGACAGCCGTGCGAATCGTCCGCGCTTGCTGATAAAATTCGATCGCCTTGGCGTAATCTGCCTGTTCTGCGTACACGGCCGCGATGTTGTGGAGGGATTCTCCAATTTCAATTTGGTCGTCGGTAGTTGTGGCAAGTTCCAAAGCTTCTTGGTGCAGTTTCATCGCTTCGGAAAAATTGTCCCCAATCCGGTTGACGAAACCTATGAGATTGAGAGTGCGCGCGATACGACGCCCTCCGCTGATTTCTCGGTGAATGACTAAAGCTTGCCGCAAAACTTCCAAAGCTTCGGCCCTCAAACCCATTTCGCCATAAACTTCCCCCATATTATTGAGGGTTTCTCCGATTCCCGCTTGGTCGCCTAGTTGCTTGCGAATTGCCAAAACTTGCTCAAAAGTTTCGATTGCTTCTCGAAACAAACCCTCGCGGTGCTGTTTTACTCCTGTTTCAAAGAGTTCGTCTGCTTGCGTTTTGGGGTCAGTTGCCTGAGCGTGGTCGCTCGCTTGGGCGCGCCTCGCATTTATAATTGGCGCATAAGCCCGGGCGTCTGAAATTGCTAGCAAGGTGAGTGCGGGCGATAAGACAATACTTATAGCTGCGAGATAGCGGAAGTGGTAAGAGCGGCTGTACACCGATCGAGTCCTCCAATAGCCAAGTTATACCTATTAAGATAGAGCTTTTTGGGGTGTTCCTGCCAAATTTTTTCTCAATCTCTAGGTTCTGACTGGGTTTTTGTCTTGCCAGACTGCCATAATCAGCGGCATATTGTTGAGAGCGGATATGAGAGCAAAGTTTTTGCTGGGTGGAAGCGATGCTTTTTCAGAGCTTTGCAAGATGATGTCCTGTTGGTCAAGCGTGATCCAAGCAATTCCTGACAAAACTTGAATTTCTCGATGAGTTTGAGGCAATCTGTATACCTCGTTTTCCATCAGAATAATGCGATCTGGCGCTGCACATTCGCAAGATATTTGAAGCATAGCATCTCCTACTTGGTAATTGGTAATTGCTAATTAGTAATTGCTAATTGAGGACTGTATTTCACTTCCTTTCCACGCAACCCAAACACTACTATTGGCAATAACGCCGATCGATCCAAGCGCGCATTTCATCATCCGTCGCCACGCAGGTAGAACGACCAGTCGCCCGATCGCAACCATGCCACCAAGTGTTACCATAGCGATCGCACGTCTGCCAAATTCTCAGTTCGTTTTCACCAGAAATGAGGTAGAGGAAAAACTGCCCAATTTGATTTATAGCTGAAAAGAGATATTGCCCTTTCAGTTTTTCGGATGGTTTAGCTCGATCTGCCATCCAAAAAAACATCATTATTCGGGGATTTATCCGACTTTTGTAAGTAGACATAGCCAACACCTTAAAGTGATAATTTTTACAAATATTGCACCAATAAAATTACAAAAAATAGCTTTTAACTGCAATATTTTCATCGCAATTACAGCACAATATAGTTGTCGTGCAATTTCTGTAAAAGTCTATCTGTTACCTGATAAATTAACCTTAACTCTGGGGCAATTGACAATCAAAGCATTGCTTGCATAGGTTGTATGAATAAAATCGATATATCGAAGCCCTTGTGACAATTTGGGTACTACTGGCACAAACGCTATGAACGAAATCAATACGCGGCGGATGAAACTCTCTCAAATTCAGGCTTTTATCGCAGTAGCAGACTGTGAAAACTTTAGCGAGGCGGCTTTGCAATTGGAACTGTCCCAATCCGCAGTCAGCCACGCCATCGCCTCTTTAGAAACAGAATTAGGAGTGCAACTGTTCCACCGGGGGCGACACGGTGCTCAACTGACGCCGGTGGGGGAAAGGGTGCTGCTTCACGGGCGTCAAATAGCCTGCGCCTTAGAAAGGATGGTCAAAGAAGCGGATTTAGAAAAAGGTTTGCAGGGAGGCCAGGTACGGATAGTTACTTTTCGGAGTGTCGCAACTCATATCCTACCGGGTATTATTGCTAAATTTCGCAGTTGCTTTCCCAAAATTGCCGTCAGCATTACCGAAGTTTATTATACCCAAGCTGTGGAAGAGGCTTTGCGATCGGGCAAAGCAGACATCGGCTTTGTCTCTCTTCCCATATCCGATGAATTTGAAACTAGAGAAATTTTGCGGGATAAATATGTTGTGTTGCTGCCGCCAAATGCCAAATTGTCAAGTGCTAAGATTACCTGGGAAGAATTAGCGGCTTATCCGTTGATTTTGCAGCCACCGGAAACCGCTTGTTCTGTACCGCTTCGCAAATATTTGACAACTTCGGGGTTTCCCTTAAATATCGCTTACGAACTCAGCGAAGATTCAACTATTGTCAGTATGGTGATGCAAGGTTTGGGTGCAGCAATTCTGCCCCGTTTGGCTGCGGAACCGATACCTGCTAAGGTGAAAATTTGCAGTTTTCCGGCGGATTTTGAGAGAGTAATTGGGGTGGCTGTTTTGAGGGATGCGCTGTTAGTTCCGGCCGTGTTTGCGTTTTTGGATGTAGTGACAAGTGCGGCAGAGGTTGATAGTGAGGGCGAGTTTGCGATTAATCCTTCATGAGAAACCTAAGTCAGTTGTTATTGGTTATTCGTTAGATTGGGATTTTGTTACCGCAGATATCAGCGGATGAACACAGATTAACGCGGATGGGATTGTATGTGCGTTTATCTGCGTTCATCTGCGGTAACAAAAAATCGCATAACCAATAGTGCGATCACTGATTGCCTATTTCATGCGTTTTGCAACAAGACTAGAACTGTCGCCTTGGTGGAATTTGATTCGACCATCTACCGAGTTTTTATCCTTTAATTTGAGCCAACCGCTACCAGATGCAGGATCGTTCTCATCATTACCGTCCCATGTAAACTCAAATCGCTGATCCTTTCCATCTTTTACGACTTCGCCGTCAATTTCACCTGATACTAAACCGAATTGAAATTCTCCTGAACCTGTTTCATCAATCTCGATATAGGCTTCAACTTCCATGTCCAAATAATCACTATCCCACATTGCCATCTCTGTGATCCGCCATGTACCGCTATATTCCATTGCTTTCATCCTCCACTTGTGTTATTAACGGGAACAAAACCAATATAGTCGAAACAGTTACGCTCAAGCAGTACGCAAACGCTCAATATCCCGGATCGGCGGCGCACCAAACATACGAGAATATTCGCGGCTGAACTGTGAGGGGCTTTCATAACCCACCTGATAGGCAGCATTTGCCGCATCGGAGTTTTCGGCAAGCATCAGGCGACGTGCTTCTAATAGTCTTAATTGCTTTTGATATTGAAGTGGACTCATCGATGTCACTTCCTTGAAATGGTAATGGAAAGATGAAGGAGACATATTGGCTTGTCCTGCCAAATCCTCAACCCGCATCGGTTGTGCAAAATCAGTCTTAATCTGTTCGAGCACCTCGGCAATCCGCTGCATATTGCTGCCAGATGTCGCAATTTGGCGAACAGCTTCGCCTTGTTCACCCATTAAAAGACGATAATAGATTTCGCGGATAATCATCGGTGCGAGGATAGGGATATCTTGTGGCGTATCCAAAAGCCTTGTCAATCTAAGGGCGCAATCGAGCAATGGTGCATCAGCAGTGCTGACGAACAAGCCTCTGACAGAGTTCTCTTTCTTACTGGCGCTTGGACTGGTTTGGGCAGTAATAATGTCACAGAGTTGGCGTGGGTCTAAATTCAACTTGAATCCTAAATACGGCTTGTCTGGAGTGGCCTCTACAACAAATCCGCTCAGTGGCAAATCAACTGAGATCACAAGATATTGAGCCGCGCCATAACGATAGGTTTCCTCACCCAGCAACGCTTCTTTTTTGCCCTGAACGATGATGCCGAGAATAGGTTGATAGACACCGTGCAGTGCGGCGGCAACTGAAGATTCTCGCGTAAATTCCAGCTTATCTATAGCTGTTTTATGAAAACCGTTCCCCTTGCCTTCAGTGTGCCGAGTTACTAATGCCGCCAATTCTTTACATTGATTAGCGATCCTCTTCGAGGGCTTCGCTAACGCATCTTGGTTTATTACTTGGTTGAGCATTTCAATCGCCATGCTAGTTTTTTGATTGATTTAACCTTTCCCTTTTGATCATTATAGAGCATCTTTATCCGTTCATAAAATCTTGCTTTGGAGGATTAGGCAATAAATTGCGAGGTATGTGTATTTAAAACCCTTGCTTTTACTCATACGATGAACACATCTGAATGAAACAGTAAAAGGATAAGGCAATGACGGAAGACCAGACAAAAATCGCATTGGTAACAGGGGCGAGCCGAGGACTTGGCAAAAATACGGCTTTGACCCTTGCCAGAAAAGGAGTCGATGTCATCGTGACTTATTACAATAGCGATGAAGAAGCCAAAAGCGTTGTATCTGCGATCGAAGCGATCGGGGCTAAAGCCGTTGCCCTGCAACTGGATACTTCAAACACCAAAACCTTTGACGGTTTTGTGGAACAAGTCAAGCAGTCACTCAAAAATAAATGGCAGACAGAGCATTTTGATTTCCTTGTTAATAATGCTGGTATTGGAGTTCATGCGTCTTTTGCTGATACCACCGAAGATGATTTCGATCGCTTGATGAATATTCATGTAAAGGGCGTTTTCTTCCTCACACAGAAACTTCTGCCTTTGATCAATGATGGAGGAAGGATTGTGAATATTTCGTCTGGACTTGCTCGTTTTACCCTACCTGGCTATGCAGCTTATGCAAGCATGAAGGGAGCGATCGAAGTTTTGACCCGATACATGGCTAAGGAATTGGGACACAGACAGATTGCTGTGAATGTGGTAGCCCCAGGCGCGATTGAAACGGATTTCACTGGTGGTGGGGTGCGTGACAATCCTGAGATTAACAGCTTTATCGCTTCGCAAACTGCCTTGGGTCGCGTCGGTCTTCCTGATGATATCGGCGGTGCGATCGCAGCTTTGCTATCCGAAGAAAACAGATGGGTGAATGCACAGAGAATCGAAGTCTCTGGCGGTCAGTTTCTTTAATTCAAACTAAGCTCAACAGAAGGGACAGAAATAGGAGATTTCGAGTAAGAGCCATCCAATTTTAAGGTGAAATAGAAGAGGACGATATGACTACACAGCTTTTGACCGACCATCTCACACTGATTGGCAAGGATACCGAAGCTTGGATAAATTTATTTGCTGAAGATGCAGTTGTGGAATTTCCGTATGCTGCTGCTCTGAGTTTGCCAGAACGATTTGAAGGTAAATCTGCCATCTACAACCACATGAAAAAGATGGTGGCACAGATGCAAGATTTAGTATTCACGAATGTTCGCGAATATCAAACGTCCAACCCTAATGTACTACTTGCTGAAGTGCATGGAGAAGCCGAGATTGTCGCCACAGGCCGCCACTATCAACAAGATTACGTGATGCGACTAGAAACCAAGGATGGAAAGATCGTTCACTACCGTGAATACTGGAACCCTGTCCCCGTTATTGATGCAATGGGCGACACCCAAAAATTCGCCAATTTTTCAGCCGAGGCTAATACATAAAAGAGAGGAAAGCTATGAAAATTGTCATTGCAGCCGCATCAGGCAATATTGGACGGCGCACCGCCGAGAAAGTGATACAAGCTGGAGCCGAAACCGTTCTTTTGGCAAGACATCCAGAGAAATTAGCCGATCTAGTTGAGCGAGGTGCGACAGTGAAGCAAATTAGCAGTGACGATCCTCAAGGATTGAGCGAAGCAACACAAAATGCAGATGCTTTGTTTTGGCTGACTCCACCGAAACTCGACACACCAAGCTTATCCAACTGGTACATCCAGACGGCAATGGCTGGAGCCACAGCAGTGCGTGAAAACGGCATTAAGCGAGTCGTCAATATTTCTAGCATTGGTGCAGGTGCAAAACCAAATTTAGGTACAGTCTCATTCGTTGGTGATGTTGAATCGATTTTCAACCAAACGGGAGCCAATGTACTGCATCTGCGTCCCGGCTATTTTATGGAGAATTTTCTAAGTCAAGTCAAGTTGATTCAGCAAGACCATACCGTATACTTCCCCTATGCCAGCGACCATGATCTTCCGTGGATTAGCACTGACGATATCGGCGATGAGGCTGCAAAATATCTACTCGACGATCGTTGGGCAGGTAAGTGGACTCGTAATTTGATGGGGCCAGAAAATTTAACGATCTTGGAAACAACGGCTATTCTTTCACAATTGCTCGATTGCCCGATAGAATATGTGCAAGTGACAATTGAATCTATCCAGCAGCAACTGGCATCGATCGGAGCAACACCTGATGTACAAAAAGAGTTAGGGAAGCTGTTTATTGCCCTTGGCGATCCTGACGGAATTTATTATGCGACAGCCCGAACCCATGAAGCGGTTACACCAACGACATTTGAGCAGTTTGTGAAAAACAAACTACTTCCCAATATCTGCTGAATGCCTTGACATTGCTAGGAGGTTTCAATACTGATGGAAGTCATTTATATCACCACCGTAACAAAAACAAATTTCCAGTAACATCACAAAAATAGGAGATTTCAATGTCGAACTTAAATGGAAAGGTTGTCATCATTACTGGAGCCAGTAGTGGAATTGGGGAAGCCACAGCCCGTATGCTCGCTCATCAAGGCGCACGAGTGGTTTTGGGCGCACGTCGCACCGATCGCCTAGAAGCGATCGCCAAGGACATTCGTGCGGAGGGTGGAACAGTCGAATACCAGGCTCTTGATGTGACGCAACGCAGTCAAATGGAGGATTTCGTTCAATTTGCCCAAAGCAAGTTCGATCGCGTAGATGTCCTGATTAACAATGCTGGCATCATGCCACTATCCGCACTCGAACAACTGAAAGTTGAGGAATGGGATAAAATGATTGATGTCAATATCAAAGGTGTTTTGTACGGCATCGCGGCAGCACTTCCTGTGATGAAAGCACAAAAATCTGGTCAGATTATTAATATTTCCTCGATCGGCGGACACGCGGTTTCTCCTACTGCTGCTGTTTACTGTGCTACTAAATTCGCCGTTGGCGCAATCTCAGAAGGATTGAGACAAGAAGTTGGGGGCGAGATTCGGGTGACGGTGATTTCTCCTGGAGTAACGGAGTCTGAGTTAGCCGAGAGCATCACTGATGAAACTGCAAGATCGGGAATGCAAGAATTCCGCAGAATAGCTATTCCTGCTGCTGCGATCGCGCGATCGATTATATTTGCGATCGAACAACCTGACGATGTTGATGTTAGCGAAATTATTGTCAGACCAACAGCAAGCCCTTACTAACGAAACAGGAAACTTCTCTCTTGAAAATACGGTATGATGAAGCTCGTAATCTGGCGATCGCCAATGCCCAATTCGCTAGTTAGATTTCGTCATCTCTCTCACCCAGTTGCGTAAATTCACCTCTGCTTCTACCTCATCTAGCTGCGCTGCGGCTAAAAATTCGTAGAGCTTGGACTTGGGAAGTATCGCAAAAGTGGGGCTGACCGATACTTCCAAATACTCATCATTCTCTAGCTTATAAATTCGCCATTCTCTACCATTGTAACGCCAAAATTCCGGTACTCCCATACTGGCATAGAGAGCTGGCTTGTTAATATCGGTATGGGTGATATCTATTTCTACGACTAAATCGGGTGGCGGATCTGTGGCTAAATCTACTGTACGACCGGCTACGAGGGGCTGATTTTGGATGTAATAGGCATTATCTGGTTCTGCACCGCGCTCTAAGTCCGATCGGTCGAGGGTTGTCGAACCCATTGTTTTGATTTTTAAACCTAACTCTACAGCCAAAATAATAATCAGTCGTTCGATTAAGCGTGCCGAAAATTCGTGTTCTTCTAAAGGCATGGTAATTTCTAAAATCCCTCGGTCGAATATCAATGTAGCCGCTCGTTTATCGCCCAAAATCTGTAGCAGTTGTTGATAACCCTGCCAAGTAATATTTCTAAACACCACTCGCTGTTCGCCTATGGGTAACGGTGGTGCGATCGGTGCAACAGAAATCATATGTTTACTTCCAGCTATGATATTTCTACAATAACATAAGGAACAGGCAAGATGCCTGTTCCACACACAAATTATTGATTGTGGAACGGGCATCTTGCCCGTTCTTAAAAATAGTCAACAAATACTATTTGCTCTTATCTGTTCTCTGCCGCAAAATAAATTCAGCTAGCGCTAAATCTACGGGGGTTGTGACTTTCAAATTCGTCTCTTCTCCCTCCACAATTTGCACTGGTAAACCGCATTTTTCAAACAAAGCTGCATCGTCTGTCACTTCCCAACCTTTTTGTCGCCCTTCTTCGTGACACTGCTTTAACAATTTCACTTCAAATCCTTGGGGAGTCTGGGCTGCCCACAAATTGCTTCTTTCTGGGGTGTCTCGCACGATCCGACGCTCATCTACGACCTTAATCGTATCCTTGACCGGGACGGCGACAATCAAGCCCGGACAGCTCAAGAGGACCTGTGCCGATCGATCGAACAATTCAGCAGTTGCCAAACACCTCGCGCCGTCGTGAATCAACACTCGATCGCACGACGGCGGCAAAGCCTGCAAACCGTTGTAAACTGACTCTTGCCTGGTGGCGCCACCTTGAATCAGTTCCACGGGCTTAACCAAAGATAAATCGCTCAGAATTGCCTTAAAATCAGGAAAATCGTCTGGCTGGCCCATGATGCCAATCCAGCTAATGTGCTGCGAAGCTTCAGCAGCAGCCAAAGTCCAACTCAGCAAAGGTTTTCCCAGCAAAGTCAGCAGCAGTTTGTTCCGCTGACTCCCCATCCGTCGCCCCGAACCCGCTGCAGGAATTAATAAGTGCATTTACTAACCGTTTTTAACCCAACTAGATATATATAATAAGAGCGTCCTGTACTTTTGAGTCAGTTGTTTAGCTGTCAGCCAGTAGCTTTTAAGGTCTAGAAATACTATAAGCTGATAGTTGAGAGCCGATCTCTGAGAGCTACCTCGATCAATAATAGCCCGATCGTTTATGATGCGAATACTAGCACTTGTCCCTGGCGGGATTGGCGACCAAATTTTATTTTTCCCCACTCTTGATGACCTCAAGCAGTCCTATCCCGACGCGCAAATTGATGTCATCGTGGAACCGAGGGCAAAGGGTGCTTACCGAGTCTGCAAATCCGTCAAAGAAGTCTTGACGTACAATTTCAAAGACCGCAACGCTATGGCAGATTTGGGCAATTTACTGGGCGTAATTCGCGATCGCGAATACGAAGCAGTGATTTCCCTAGGCCAGCGGTGGACTGTAGGGCTGCTGCTGTGGCTGACCGGCATTCCGCAGAGAGTTGGCTATTCTGGAACCAACGGTGCTCGATTTCTCACCGCTGCTGTACCGCTGAAAACTGAACAGTACGCCGCTTCAATGTACCACGATTTGCTGCAAGGATTTAACATTACAAATCCTTGTCCGGCGATCGCAATTAATGTACCAAAACAGGACATTCAGTGGGCGGAAGCCGAACAGCAGCGGTTGGGCGTAAAAGAAAGCGGTTACATTCTAATTCACGGCGGTTCGAGTCAATTAGCTGTGTCTAAAGGTATTGACAAAATTTACCCTACAGACAACTGGAAGCAAATAATTGAAGATTGTCAGCAGCGGCAGCCGAATTTGCCGGTTGTTGTTGTGAAAGGCCCAGAAGATGCAGACTTCGTGACAAAGTTAGTCGAGTCATGTCCGAATGTAAAAGTTATCTCGCCGGATGATGTCGGCAAGTTGGCTGCCACTATTGCTGCTGCTAATTTGATGATATGTACTGACAGTGCGCCGATGCACTTAGCTGTGGCGGTTCAAACTTATACAATAGCTTTGTTTGGCCCGACTGAACCGGCGAAATTGCTGCCAAAGAGCGATCGATTTTTGGGCATTAAATCTCCTACTGGAAAAATGGCAGACATCTCTCCTCAAGATGTTTTGAAGAAGGTTTGGGGCGGCTAAGAACTAAGATATCTTAGCTGGTTCCCAGGCACAGCCTGGGAACCCATATCTAGAGGCTAGGTTTGTCAGAAAATCAAGTGGTTTATGCCGATGAGCTTAGGAAATTGCCATTGTAGTGCGATCCTCTTCGAGGGCTTCGCTAACGGGCGGATCGAACCTGTAACCGTAACCCCGAATAGTTTTAATAAACTGCGATCCAGTAGCATCAACTTGAATCATTTTCTTGCGAATCTGACCGATATGTACGCTAACAACTTGCTCTTCTCCTGTGTCGTCGCAGTTCCACCCCCAGATTTTTTCAATTAGCTGTTTGCGACTCCAAGATTGACCGGAATGACTTGCCAAAAAATACAAGATATTAAATTCCAAGGCTGTTAACTTGATAATGCGATCGTTGAGTGTTGCTTCCCGACGCGCTGAATCGATCGCAAATTGATCGAATACAATACGTGAGGGAGTGACTGGCCTCATCCGTCTCAACACAACTTCTATACGAATTGCCAACTCTGCCAAACCAAAGGGTTTACAGATATAGTCATCAGCACCGGCGGACAGGACTTTAAGTTTATCAGCTTCGTCTGTGCGGCTGCTTAGCATGATCACAAAAACATTAGTACGGCGCTGCATTTCCTGGCAGAGGTGATAACCTGTAGTATCTGGTAAATTCCAATCTAGAACGACTAGCAGTGGCTTTAATTTCTCAAACACTTCTAAAGCCGTCTCGCCATCTGCTGCCGAATCTACTTGATATTTCTGATTTAAAAAGCGATGAACTAGAGTGCGGATGGAAGCGTCATCATCCACAACGAGAATCTTGGGAGTAGTATCAGTAATCATCACAAAAAAGTTCCTTTCTCTTGTCAATTTTAAGCTAGCTATTTCCGAACAGCTTTAGTGAAGAGTAAAGCTCAAGTCGTTCCAACTAAACAGAGTTTTTTCTGGCAATTCTTCTTTCAGCTTGGTCTTGAGGTCAAAAGGCTTTCCCCAATCCCATATTTCGATTTCTAGGCGCTCGTTAAATACTGCGATCGCCAGCTCGATTTTCGGAGTTTCCACTGACTGATTTGTGTGGGCGTGGCGCACAGCATGGGCAAAACCCTCGATCGCAGCAAGCTTACAAAGCTGCAAAACTGTTTCGGGAATGGGTAGAGGCTCTAACTGCTCAACCCACCACAGGACTTGAGTAACAGCCTTGAGATCGCTACTTACTTGAAGCTTTATTTTCTGAAGTGGCTGGTTATAACTTCGATCGGATTGGGGAGTTCGTTGCTCTTGAAGCCAGTTAAAGCTATGTAAAACGTCGATTGCACGCTTAAAAAAATCCGCTTGAGTGCTAGGTTGGGGTGATACTATACCGGGCTGAAAATATTTGACAATTAACAGACAGTTTCGACCGGCAGACGTGCGGGTATAACTTAGCTCATCGGCAATTTTGCCAATAAGTTTTATACCTATTTTGCCTATTTCATCGATTTCGCTAAAATCTTCGTCACCGTGCGAGTTTCCGAATAATTTAAAATTCATTTGACTGACCTCTCTTGTTTATCAATAACTGCTTGTCTGTGTTCTGATCAAATCATGGCATCACTTTAATTAAGTGAAGTTGACCAGAGGTATAAAGTTAGGTCTATTAGAGGTCGGTATAATGAAAGTATACTCAAGGTATAATTAAACTACTGTCATGCAAAGTCCCTATCCTTCGCAAGGCTCAGGACTGCGAAGCATCCCAGCCGTCTCACAGCTCCTTGGCAAGGCTCAGGATGATTTAAGTGCATGACAGTGCGTAAGTTGTAATAAAGTTATATTGGGGGTTAACCTAGATGGATTGGCAAGAATTCCTTACAGGCGAATCTGGGAGATATGAATTATCTATGGAACAAACAGAAACATTATTAGCACTCTTCTCTCGTGAAAGAGTACCCCTAAATCAGACAGAGCTTTCATTAACATTAAGCATATCAGAACCTACTGTAAAACAACGGATGGGAGAGATTTACAGGAAGTTTTCAGCCAGTTTTCCAGAACTTGATAACCACCAAGGTGCAGGTAAGTCGAGGATTCTGCATACTAAATTAAAACAGAAGTATTATCAACCATCACAACCAGTAGTTGCCCCCTACCCTGAAGAATTTATATCGTTAATAGAAGAAAAAATTCGCAGGTTTTGCGGCCGCCAATTTGTTTTTGATACTTTTCAGAAATTTATCACCGAAAATCCTCACGGTTATTTTACAATCGTCGGGGATGCGGGAATGGGGAAAAGTTCGATCGTTGCCAAATACGTCTGGGAACATAAATCTCCCTGCTATTTCAATATTCTCGTCGAACGTCGCAACAGACCAGAATTGTTTTTGAAGAGCATTCGCCGTCAATTAATTGACCGCTATCAATTGCCAAAATCAGAAGACGCCGATTTACCAACTTTACTGGCACAGGTGGCGGCAAAACTCACGGTGGGCGATCGTTTGGTAATTGCGATAGATGCACTGGATGAAGTTGAACAAGAACCGGGAGAAAATCTTTTACATTTGCCGACAACTCTGCCCGATAACGTATATTTTCTGCTGACGCGGCGACCCTTTAACCTCGGTCAAAGGCGGCTGGCTGTATCTCCGGGAGTTCCGGTAAAAGAGTTGGATTTAAGAGACAGCGACTATGCTCATTTCAATCAGAAGGATATCAAAAATTATATTGACTATGTGATAAATACCGATTCTGAATATAAAAATAAACTGAGAAAATGGCTTCAAACCCGCAGCATTACCGATACAAGTTTTGTCGAGCAAGTGGCAAACAAAAGCGAAAACAATTTTATGTATTTGCGGTATGTTTTGCCAGCAATTGCTAAGGGCTATTACAAAGACTTGGATTTAAAGCAATTACCAGACGGGCTGCAAGAGTATTATCAAAGCCATTGGGTGCGAATGGGGATGGAAGCTAAGCCAGGGCAATTGATGGAGATTGTCTTGTATATTTTACTAGAGATTGCCACGCCGATTCCCTGCGAGATGATTGCTGGAATTGCCGAGAAGGATGAATGCAATGTGGGAAAGGTTCTAGACGAGTGGGTTGAGTATTTAAAAAAGCAGAATGTAGAAGGAGAAATCTGCTACACCATCTATCATGCTAGTTTCCTTGACTTTCTGAAAGCCAAACGGGAGATGGATTCAAAGCGGAAGATTTTTAAAGAAGTCAATCAACGGATTGCTGAGTATTTAGAACAGGGGATGGATTGAGATGGGAGACTTTGCTGACAAGTTAGCGGCAAAACCACTTTTCTATCAACGTGCTTATCTGGGAAGCTTACTGCCAAATTATGTCAAGTCAGGGAATTTAGAAAAGTTTTATCAAAGACTGACAGATTTTAACTTTCTGATGGCAAAGATTCAGCATCCTGACTTTGGGGTACAGGCACTTATTGATGATTTCAATTTGGTTGACGCTTCTGAAGCAGTAACTAACCCAGAATACAACCCAGAAAAAGTTAAAGCCCTGAACTTGATTCAAGCGGCACTGTGGATGTCAGCCGATATTTTGGATCGAGATCGGACAAAACTGGCGGAACAATTGTTAGGGCGCTTACTGTACTTTGAAATGCCTCAGATTCAGGCAATGCTGGAGGTAGCAAAGCAGTGGAAAGCAGCACCTTGGTTGCGTCCTTTGACACCTTGTTTAACTCCCCCTCGCAGGGGACTACTACGCACCCTCGAAGGTCATAGCAACTCGGTAAATGCAGTCGCTGTCACTGCTGATGGCAAGCGGGCGATTTCTGGTTCAGTTGACAACACACTCAAAGTCTGGAATTTAACAACGGGAAAGGAACTGTTTACTCTCAAAGGTCACAGCAAATCAGTAAATGCAGTCGCCGTCACCCCCGATGGCAAGCGGGCGATTTCTGGTTCATCGGACAACACCCTCAAAGTCTGGGATTTAATAACTGGAAAGGAACAGTTTACTCTCAATGGTCACAGCGACTGGGTAAATGCAGTGGCCGTCACTGCTGATGGCAAGCGGGCGATTTCTGGTTCATTTGACAAAACCCTCAAAGTCTGGGATTTAACAACTCGAAAGGAAGAATTTACTCTCAAAGGTCATAGCGACTCAGTATATGCAGTAGCCGTCACTGCTGATGGCAAGCGGGCGATTTCTGGTTCAGATGACAACACACTCAAAGTCTGGGATTTAACAACTCGAAAGGAACTGTTTACTCTCAAAGGTCACAGCAACTCAGTATATGCAGTCGCCGTCACTACTGATGGCAAGCGGGCAATTTCTGGTTCATCGGACAACACCCTCAAAGTATGGGATTTAACCACTGGAAAGGAACAGTTTACTCTCAAAGTTCACAGTAACTCAGTAAATAAAGTTCACAGCAACTCATTACATAAGGAATTGTTTACTCTCAAAGTTCACAGTAACTCAGTCAATGCAGTAGCCATCACTGCTGATGGCAAGCGGGCAATTTCTGGTTCATCGGACAACACCCTCACAGTCTGGGATTTAACCACTGGAAAGGAAGAATTTACTCTCAAAGGTCACAGAAACTCAGTAAATGCAGTAGCCGTCACTGCTGATGGCAAGCGGGCAATTTCTGGTTCGTGGGACAACACCCTCAAAGTCTGGGATTTAACCACTGGAAAGGAAGAATTTACTCTCAAAGGTCACAGCGACTCAGTATATGCAGTAGCCGTCGCTGCTGATGGCAAGCGGGCGATTTCTGGTTCGTGGGATCAAACCCTCAAAGTCTGGAATTTAACAAGTCGAAAGGAAGAATTTACTCTCAAAGGTGACAGCAACTCAGTATATGTAGTCGCCGTCACTGCTGATGGCAAGCGGGCAATTTCTGGTTCGTGGGATCAAACCCTCAAAGTCTGGGATTTAACAACTCAAAAGGAACAGTTTACTCTCAAAGGTCACAGCAAATCGGTAAATACAGTCGCTATCACTGCTGATGGCAAGCGGGCGATTTCTGGTTCAGATGACAACACACTCAAAGTCTGGAATTTAACAACTCGAAAGGAACTGTTTACTCTCAAAGGTCACAGCAAATCGGTAAATGCAGTCGCCGTAACTGCTGATAGCAAGCGGGCGCTTTCTGGTTCATCGGACAACACCCTCAAAGTCTGGGATTTAATAACTGGAAAGGAACAGTTTACTCTCAAAGGTCACAGGTACTCAGTATATGCAGTCGCCGTTACTGCTGATGGCAAGCGGGCGATTTCTAGTTCATCTGACAACACCCTCAAAGTCTGGGATTTAACAACTCGAAAGAAACAGTTTACTCTCACAGGTCACACCAGCTCGGTAAATGCAGTAGCCGTCACGGAGGATGGCAAGCGGGCAATTTCTGGTTCATTTGACAAAACCCTCAAAGTCTGGGATTTGTCGAGTCGAAATGTCATTGCCAGTTTCACCGGTGAAAGTGCGATCGCCTGTTGCGCTATTGCACCCGATGGAGTCACAATTGTGGCAGGCGACAAATCCGGCAGAGTATATTTCCTGCGGCTAGAAGGGATTACTGAGTATTTAGAAAAGGGGATAGCGTGAGATGGGAGAATTTACTGACAAGTTAGCTGCCAAACCACTTTCCTATCAACGCGCTTATCTGGGCAGCTTACTGCCAAATCATGTCAAGTCAGGGAATTTAGAAAAGTATTATCAAAAACTGACAGATTTTAACTTTCTGATGGCAAAGATTCAGCATCCTGAGTTGGGAGTGCAGGCACTTATTGATGATTTTAATTTAGTAGACGATTCAGAAGTAGTAACTCACCCACATTACAACCCAGAAGCAGCGAAAGCCCTGAACTTGATTCAAGCGGTACTGTGGATGTCAGCCGATATTTTGGATGGAGATAAGACGCAACTGGCAGGGCAATTGTTAGGGCGCTTACGGTACTTTGAAATACCTCTGATTCAGACAATGCTGGAGGTAGCAAAGCAGTGGAAAGCAGCACCTTGGTTGCGTCCTTTGACACCCTGTTTAACTCCCCCTCGCAGGGGATTGCTACGAACCCTCAAAGGTCACAGCCATTGGGTAAATGCAGTCGCTATCACGAAGGATGGTAAACGAGCGATTTCTGGTTCTTGGGACACCACCGTCAGAATCTGGAATTTAACAACTGGAGAGGAAGAGTTTACTCTCAAAGGTCACAGCAACTCGGTAAATGCAGTCACTGTCACAGAGGATGGCAAATGGGCACTTTCTAGTTCATCGGACAACACGTTGAAAGTCTGGGATTTGTCGAGTGGAAAGGAACTGTTTAGCATTGAAGGTCACAGCAACTCGGTAAATGCAGTAGCTGTCACGGAGGATGGTAAGCGGGCGCTTTCTGGTTCATCTGATCACACGGTAAAAGTCTGGGATTTAACAACTGGAGAGGAACTGTTTACTCTCACAGGTCACAGCAACTCTGTAAATGCAGTATCTGTCACGGAGGATGGCAAGCGGGCGCTTTCTGGTTCAGATGACAACACCGTAAAAGTTTGGAATTTAACAACTGGAAAGGAAGAGTTTACTCTCAAAGGTCATAGCAAAGCAGTAAATGCGATAGCCGTCACTGCTGATGGCAAACTGGCAATTTCTGGTTCAACAGACAAGACTCTCAAAGTTTGGGATTTAATAGCTCGAAAGGAAGAGTTTACTCTCGAAGGTCACAGCGACTGGGTAAATGCAGTAGCCGTCACTGCTGATGGTAAGCGGGCGATTTCTGGTTCAATAGACAAAACCATCAAAGTTTGGGATTTAATAACTCGAAAGGAAGAGTTTACTCTCAAAGGTCACAGTCACTTGGTAAATGCAGTAGCCGTCACTGCTGATGGCAAGCGAACAATTTCTGGTTCGTGGGACAAGACCGTAAAAGTGTGGGATTTAACAACTAAAGAGGAAGAATTTACTCTCACTGGTCATAGCGACTGGATAAATCCAGTTGGAAAGGAACAATTTATTCTCACGGGTTACAGCGACTCGCCTAATGCAGTTGCCGTTACGCCCGACGGCAAACGGGCAATTTCTGGTTCGAGAGATAATACCACCAAAGTCTGGGATTTAATAACTCGAAAGGAAGAGTTTACTCTCACGGGTCACAGCCAATGGGTAAATGCAGTCGCCGTCACTGCTGATGGAAAAAGGGCGATTTCTGGCTCGTGGGACAAGACCATTAAAGTATGGAATTTAACAACTGGAAAAGAAGAGTTGATCCTCACTGGTCACAGCGACTGGATAAATTCAGTTGCCGTCACTGCTTATGGTAAATGGGCGATTTCTGGTTCAAGAGATAATACTCTCAAAGTCTGGGATTTAACAACTGGAAAGGAAGAGTTTACTCTCAAAGGTCACAGCCAGTGGGTAAATGCAGTAGCCGTCACTGCTGATGGCAAACGGGCGATTTCTGGTTCAGATGACAACACCGTCAAAGTCTGGGATTTAATCACTGGAAAGGAAGAGTTTACTCTCAAAGGTCACAGCTACTCAGTATATGCAGTAGCTGTCATTGCTGATGGGAAGCGGGCGATTTCTGGTTCAGATGACAACACCATCAAAGTCTGGAATTTAATCACTGGAAAGGAAGAGTTTACTCTCAAAGGTCACAGCTACGCAGTAAATGCAGTAGCTGTCACTGCTGATGGGAAGCGGGCAATTTCTTGTTCACATGACAACACTATTAAAATTTGGGATTTAACAACTCGAAAGGAAGAGTTTACTCTCACTGGTCACAGCGATTTGGTAAAATCAGTAGCCGTGACTGCTGATGGCAAACGGGCGATTTCTGGTTCCTGGGAAAAAAACCTCAAAGTCTGGGATTTAGCCACTGGAAATGTCATTGCCAGTTTCACGGGTGAAAGTGCGATTATCTGTTGCGCTATTGCCCCTGATGGAGTAACAATCGTCGCAGGTGGCACATCCGGTCGCTTATATTTCCTGCGGCTAGAAGGGGTGGAGGCACTAACATGAATTCCTCACCTCTCTCAACTCCCATCTCTACCGCCGCTTACCCAATAGAATTTCAGCAACTCCTGCGAGAAAAAACCGAGAATTTTGCAGGTCGCAAGTTTGTTTTTTCTGCGATATCCGACTTTCTAGACTCCCACAGCCGCGGTTATTTCACAATTGTCGGCACTCCCGGCTGCGGCAAAAGTTCCATCCTCGCCCAATATGTCACCGCCCATCCTCGCAGTATCTATTACAACGCTGGAGTTGAAGGCAAAAATCGAGCTGAAGATTTTCTCGCTTCTGTCTGCACTCAACTGATTGACAAATACCTTGCCACCAATGGGGAAACATCGGAAATTGTCAAGCTAAGATCTCAACTTCAAAATCTCGAATCAGATGATGGGAGTTGGTTTCTGTCTTTGTTGCTTCAGCAAATTAGCGATAAATTAAACGATCGCCAAAAGTTGATAATAGTCATTGATTCTGTAGACGCGATCGCCCGCACGAGTCAGCCTCCCAGCACAAATCTGTTTTATCTGCCGAGATATTTGGGCGATCGTACTTATTTTATCCTCGCCCGCCGCCCGTTTTTGAGAGAGAAATCCGGTTTATTAATTGAAACCCCCTCTCAAACTCTCGATTTAAGAGATTATCCCCCCCAAAATCGGGAAGATGTCCTTAACTACATTCAGCAATACCTATCAACCGCACCGGATTTAACTCAACCCGAATTCTGCCAACAACTCGCCACAGTCAGCGAAAACAATTTCATGTATCTGAGTCAGACGTTAAGGGCGATCGGCGAGAATTCACATCCCGATGCTAATCTGGGAGAGTCCTCACTTCCCTCTGAACTTCCTCCCGGTTTAGCAGCGTATTATCAAAACCACTGGCTGCGGATTAGAGGTGAGGGCTTATCGGCAGTTGACTTGTCTGTCCTCAATGTTTTGGTACAATCCACAACAGGTTTGTCTGTAAGTGCGATATCCAATATAATTGATCGGGATGAATACGATGTTGAAAAAGTGTTAGACAATTGGATCGAGTTCTTAAATAAACAAGAAATTGGAGGAGAAGTTTGCTATAGTTTGTATCATGATAGTTTCCGCGAATGGCTAGGCAAACAATCTATTTTAGAATGACGCTCGTACCTAGATTTTCGCTGTGCCAGCCTATAGTCTTCCTTGTCCAGTCTTCCCGATCCCCCCTAACCCCCCTTAATAAGGGGGGGACAAGAGTAGTCAAAGTCCCAAGCGGAAAAAGAGGAGGACTGGAACACTCAAAGTCCCCCTTCTTAAGGGGGATTTAGGGGGATCTAGACTCGACTATAAACGATAGATACAAAGGTTTTTAGGCTTAAGTTAACACCAATGAAAACTGCCGCATCCTCACCCTAAACCCAATTTTCAAGCAACAATACAACAATGAAACGAGCAGTATTTCTCGATCGCGACGGCGTTCTCAATATCGAAGTCGGTTACATCCACAAAGTAGAAGATTTGCATTTAATCCCCGGAATAGCTGAAGCTGTACGCCGTTTAAATGACAAAGAAATATTTTGCTGTTTGGTTTCCAATCAATCGGGCCCAGCGAGGGATTATAATCCGATCAGCCACGTAGAAGCTTTGCACAAACGCCTGTGTCAGCTATTAGAAAATGAAGCAGGAGCGAGGTTAGATGCTCTTTATTACTGTCCTTATTTAAGCGCAGCCGAAGGCGGAACAAACCCCGAATTTACGCGGTATTCGACTTGGCGAAAACCAAATACGGGGATGTTGGTAGCGGCGGCTTGGGAATACGATTTGGATTTGCCGAATAGTTTTATGGTGGGGGATAAAGCGACTGATGTTGATATGGCTCACAATGCCGGCTGTACTGGCATTTTGGTGCAGACTGGTTACGGGAAAAGCGTGTTGAGCGGTGAGTATCAGCATCATACTAAACCGGATTTTATTACAGCAAATTTAGCGACGGCTGTGGAGTGGATTTTGCAACACTTTGATTAGTGTTTGTAGTGGCATTTAAGTTGTTTGTCGTTGAGTCTTACAGGAAAGTGCTACGTAAGGAAGGGCGACTGTGAAGGTTGTACCCACGCCCATTTTGCTTTCGCAGGCGATCGCCCCTCCTTGCAATTCCACAGCTTTTTTAACAATGGTTAACCCCAAACCATTACCTTTAATCTTTGCACTATTCTTGCAGCGGTAAAACATTTCAAATATTTTCCCTACTTCAGTTTCTGGGATACCGATGCCTTCGTCTCGGATACGCATAATTAGTAAGGGAGAGTTAATATTTGTAAATTGGGAATTGCCAAACAAACACTGAGGGGATAAGCAGAAAATAGCTTCTTTTTCTCCCTCGCCTGGTTGACGGTATTCCAATTCCAAGGTGACTTGCCCGCCGTTTGGGGAATACTTGATGGCGTTGACGATTAAGTTAGAAATAATGCCGTGCAGTAATTGTTGATCTAATATTGCACTGGTAACATCTGAAGGGATTAATGTTAGTTTGTGCTTGGCTTCATTTCCTAACTGCAATTGAGCGAGCAAGTCTTGACAAAACTCGACTAAATTTATCGGTAATGGATTGCATTTGAGTTGGCCTGATTCTGCCCTGCCCATGAACAGCATATCGTCGATTAGCTGGTTCATCTTTTGGGTAGCTGAGTGCACCAGCCGCAGGGTTCTAACTTGGGATTCGTCACTGCTGCGAGTTCGATCTAGATCGAGAAGTTCCGCAGAAATTAAAATTGCGTTGAGCGGGTTCCGCAATTCGTGAGCGGCCATTGAAATATACTGGTTTTGGCGGTGCGATTTTTCTTCCACCGACTCTCTGACTGCTTCCGCAGCTTTGAGAGATTCTCGCATCTTGGTTTCGATTTCGTGTCTGTGCAGGGCAATCTCGATCGCCACCCGCAAATCATTTTGTTGAAATGGTTTGATAATATAACCGAATGGATCTGTAAGTTTCGCTCTTTGCAGCGTTTTATCGTCGGCATAAGCTGTTAAAAATACTGTCGGCACATTCCTATTAGTTCTGATTTTCTCGGCTGCTGTTACCCCGTCCATGTCACCTTTAAGCACGATATCCATCAACACTAAGTCGGGCGGGTTTTCTATCGCTTTTTGAATAGCTTCTTCTCCTGAAGAAACTGTAGCTGTTACTGCATATCCCAGTTTTTTTAATCGGCCTGCTATGTCTTGGGCTACAATAACTTCGTCTTCTACAACCAAAATTTGTATAGGGTTCATTTTTCGTTAAATACGCTGCCGATAATTTAACTCTTGGAAAATTAGAGTGTAGCAGGTTCCTCGCTGACTGTCAATGGCAATACTTGCTTCTAATTGGTAAGCCAACATTCTTACTAATCGCAATCCTAATGTTTCAGTATTTTCCACGTCAAAATCCGCCGGAAATCCACGACCGTTATCTTGAATAGTTAAATGAAATTGGTGGCAATTTATTTCATAAAAATTAATAGTTATTTCTCCACACAAACTTGAAACAAAGGCATATTTTAAAGAGTTAGAAACCAGTTCGTTAATAATTAAACCGCACGGAATTGCTGTTTCTATGTTTAAAAAAATGGGAGCGATTTTGAGATTAAATTGGATTGAAGTATTGCCGCAACCAAAAGATTGATACAAATTAGCAACCAAGTTTTCGACATAGGGGGACAGGGCGATCTGATCGAGATTTTCGGATTGATAAAGTTGCTCGTGAATCAGAGCCATCGAATGGATGCGAGTCTGGCTTTCTTCAAATAAAGTTAGCGTTGCTTCGTCTTCAATGTATTGAGCTTGAAGTTGCAACAGGCTGGAAATTACCTGCATATTATTTTTGACTCGGTGGTGAATTTCTTTGAGCAATACTTCTTTTTCGCGGAGTGCTGCTTGAATGCGGGCTTCGGTAAATTTGCGATCGCTGATATCTTCGGCAATACCCGCGATGCGGTAAATGTTGCCCGATTCGTCGTAAATGGGAAAAGCTCGATCGCACACCCAGCGAATTGTGCCGTCTGGCAGAAAAATCCGATATTCGGTATTGGTGGACTCGCCTTGCAACACTTGCCCCATTGCCTCTTCCAACAGGCATTTATCTTCTGGATGCACCCACTCCATCATTTTTAAGGGTTCGGCATACAATTCTTCGCGACTGCGCCCCCAGATTTGTTCGTAAGCTGGACTCAGATACAATAAATCGGTGAATTCCGCAGACATTAGCCAGACGGAATCTTGGATATTTTCTGCTAACTGGCGGAAGCGTTCTTCACTTTCGCGGATGGTTTTTTCTGCCTGTTTGCGTGCGGTAATATCTACTGCAATGCCCACGATGCGGTAAACTTTACCAGATTGATTTATAATCGGAAAAGCCCGATCGCGAATCCAGCGGATTTTGCCGTCCGGCCTGACAATTCGATATTCTATTTCGTCTTCCAACTCAATTTTTCTAGTTAAATTAGCAATAACGCGCTCGCGATCTTCTGGATGGAGGGAATCTGCAAAAAAGCGCCCGTAAGCATACAAATCAGCGCAGCTTCTGCCCCAAATCTTTTCGTAAGCCGGACTGATATAAATAATTTCTTGGGGTTGAACGTTTACCATCCAAAATACGCTTTCAATGTTTTCTGCTAGCTGTCGGAACCTTTCTTCGCTTTCTTTCAACGCTGCTTCTGTTTTTTGGCGATCGCTAATATCTTCTGTCACTACTACATTGTAAATTGCCCCGCTCAGCGGTTCTTTGATTAGCGATACTGTAATATTTACCCAAACTAGACTGCCGTCTTTGTGCAGCAAGCGTTTTTCCATTTTAAAACTGTCAATTTCCCCGGCAAATAATTGCTTGTTTTGTTTTAAATCTGCATCTATATCTTCTGGGTAAGTAACGTCCATCCAAGTTCGCGATAGCAGTTCGCTCGCAGTATATCCCACTATCTCGCAGAATTTTTGATTGACTCGCAAATAGCGGCCTGTTTGGTCAGGGTGGGTAATACCTACTGCTGCTTGTTCGACGGTCGCCCGAAAGCGTTCTTCGCTATCTCTGAGGGTTGCTTCTGCTTTTTTGCGATCGCTAATATCGCGCTGCACGCCAAAATACCCGACGATTCTGCCGTGGGAATCATAAATGCAAATATAGTCGCCTTCCACCCAAACTGGAACCCCGTCAAACTTGCGATTCTCATTTTCGATATGAATCCGACCTTCATCAAAAAATTGCTTGATTATCTCTCTGCAGCCAGTAAAGTTGTGGGAGAATAAAGAGTCAAGCGTGCGGCCAATAAACTGTTCCCTAATACCTCCGTATTGAGCTATCAAAGCATCATTTGCCTTCGTTACCCGCCCGTTAGCAAATATGTAATCCAAGACTTTTTCTTTATCAACTGTATCGTCCCAGTGCACTGGTTCGTCCAGCATCATAAAGAAAAAGCCATCTAAAGATTGAGAGAAAAACAATTCTAGCTGTTCCTGGCTTTCCCGCAGAGCTTTTTCGGCGCGCCACCGAGAGAGAATTTCTTCCTGCAATTGATTGTTGACTATTTTTAAGTCTTCAGTGCGCTTTTGGTATTTAATTTCTAGCTGATTTTTGATGTCTTCCAGCGCTATTTCTGCCTGTTTTTTTTCGGTAATATCTTGAGTAACGACCATTCCTGCAAAAATTTCTTCCCGGTCGTTTTTGACTGGAGCAATTGTTGTTGAATAAATGCGCTCGCCGTATTTATATTCAAAAGTATTCTCTTTTCCTGCCAAAGCAGCGCGATATGTAGTCTCAAAAAGGGGCAAATCTTCAGGTGGGGATACTTCCCACAATGTTTTGCCTTCCAACAGTTCTTTGGACAAACCAGCTACTGCCAAACCTTGGCCGTCAACCAGAGTATAGCGCAAATCGCGATCGAACAAAAAGACCGAACCATTCGGATAATGTTTGATGAGAGTTCGGTACATTTCCTGGCTTTTTTCCAGAGATGCGATTAACCGAATGCGATCGTCCTCGGTGATATCAAATTCAGTTACGGAACCCGAAAAGCTAGCATTCTCGACTGCTTTGAGTTGTGCTTCTAATTTCTGGCACAATTCTCTCTGCTGCTGCAAATCCTCTTCAAGTTGCCGAATTTTTTCTTTTTGCTCTGCTACTAATGCTTCGCAGGTTTCCAGAGGTCGATCGATCTTGGTAGGATCAATACACATAATTGCTCTAGGTTTAGCAGTAAAGGCTTGAGCTTTTTCAAGCCAATACTAACAAAGCTCAAGCCTGCACTGCCAACTTACAGCAGATTCAATTTATATGCGGTACACACAATCAAGTTGTAAGTAAGGTGCGTCGCCACCCGTCCAGGAGCAAATTCCATTGAACCATAGAACAGATCCGCACGCTACATAAATCGTTTCCGGTTGCATCGGTATTGTTCAAACAGTCAACAGTCAACAGTCAACAGTCAACAGTCAACACTCAACAGTCAACACTCAACAGTCAACACTCAACAGTCAACACTCAACAATTATTTAGGAACTCCCGCCGTCAAGACTTCATGACTTTCCAACGTCACCAAAACATCATCTTCAATTCTCACGCCAATACCCCGCCATTTTTCAGGAACCTCCGGCTGTCCTTCAACGGGTTTAATATAAGGAGAAATATAAATCCCTGGTTCCACCGTCAGCACTTGTCCTGCCTGCAAAACTTGCGAATTTTCGCCGTACTGATAAACGCCGACATCGTGCACATCCAGCCCCAGCCAATGACCAGTACGGTGCATATAAAATGGCTTGTATTTCTCTTCTTTAATTATCTCTTCAATGTCCCCCACCAAAAGTTTTAAATCCATTAAACCTTCCACCAAAGCGCGCACTGCCGTTTCATGAATTTTGCTGTAAGGATTTCCCGGATATACTTGACTAATTGCCTGCAATTGTGCTTGCAAAACTAAGTCATAAATTATCTGTTGTTCAGTTGTAAATTTGCCGCTAACAGGAAAGGTGCGAGTAATATCAGCGTTGTAGTAGTCGCAAGCACAACCGGCATCTATTAGCAGCAAATCGTTTTCCTGCATTTGGCGGTTGTTTTCGATGTAGTGGAGGACGCAGGAATTGTAACCGGATGCAACAATTGAAGGGTAAGCCGGAGTGCAGCCATTTAAGCCAAAAGTATGTTCTATTTCAGCTTGAATTTCATATTCGTATCTGCCCGGTTTAGCGAATTCTTGGGCGCGGTTGTGCGCTGCAACTGAGATATTAGCAGCTTTTCGCATTAATGCTAATTCTGTTTCGCTTTTCACCAGCCGCATCGGGTGTAAAATGATGTTGGAATCTTCGATTGCTGTGGGGCCTGTGCCGCGTTTCGGATAGGTTGCCATCAAGCGCTGCCAGTGATTGAGGACTGTTTGGTCGAAACTACGATCGCGCCCGAAGTGATAGTATATGCGATCGGCATTTTCTAAATATTTCGGCAATTTTTCGGCAAGTTCGGCGATGGGGAAAGCTTCATCCGCGCCGTACAATTCCTTAGCGCCTTCTACTCCGGCGCGATAACCGTGCCAAGTTTCTTTTTCCAAGTCTTTTGGCTGCACAAACAACACAAATTTGTGTTCTTCATGGTGTGGCGCGAGCACTGCTACCGCCGCAGCTTCATTGAAACCGGTTAAGTAGAAAAAATCGCTATCTTGTCGGTAAGCATATTCTACATCGTTGTGCATGACGGCTGCGGGCGCGCTGCGAAATATCGCCGTCCCGCTGCCAATTTTTGCCATTAATTGTTCGCGTCTTTGCCGATATTCGGTGGGGTTGGTCATTCGATTTTAGATTTTAGATTTTAGATTTTAGATTGAGTGTAATATTAACACTCATCCGATTTTAGATTTTAGATTTTAGATTGAGTGTAATATTAACACTCATCCGATTTTAGATTTTAGATTGAATGTAATATTAACACTCGGCGGTTGAAACGGCTGATTTTACGAGTACACAGACTTGCACGCGCAAGGGGCAAGGGTTGAAGATATAGGTGCTCGGTTTTTTTCTGGGTCTACTTATTTATTCTCTTGTTCTGCGATCGCCAATTTACAAGTATAGTCAACCAGCCGAGACAAAGATGAGTGGCCATCGACTAAAGTCCATTTCGGAGAGAAATTCGACCAATTTTCGCCATCTTGGCTAACTCTGACAGTTCTCAACTGTCGTTGCTGGCAGTCAACTTCCATTTGCGCCAACAATTTATCGTTACTAAACTGTTGAGTTACTAAAATAGTTCTGACTGGATAAGAGGGAGCACCGGGAATATCGGATTTGCTTAATTCAACGCTGCTGGAGTCGATGCAAATATCTACAAAACATCTTGATTTTTCGGCGCGGGCGCTCAAAGTATTGACACCAACAAAAATAAAAGCTGCTATTAAAAAAAATGACGAATTCTTAGTATGTAGGGCAAATGTAGTATTCATCTGCGTTAATTGGTGTTTAGATGCGGTTTAATATTATTGACAGTTTAATAAAAAAGTAGGGACGTGGCAATAGTTTTGCGTCCCTACTTTTTAAAGACACGGGATTCCCGTGCCCTTAATTTTTAAACAAGTCTTAAAGCTGAGGAACGTATTGTTCTTTTTCAGGAACAAAAGTGTATTCAGAGACGATTAGGCGCAACTCTTCGCCGTCGATGGTTTCTTTTTCAATCAACAAATCGACTAAGCGATCGATCACCGTGCGATTTTCGCGAATAATTCGGCGGGCGTCGTCGTAACAGTGATCGACAATTGCTCGAACTTGTCCGTCAATCCGAGAGGCTATTTCTTCGGAATATTCCGATCGCGCTGTGTAGTCGCGGCCGAGGAAAATTTCGCTTTGCTGGGCTTCCAGGGCGATCGGGCCCAAGGTAGACATCCCGTAGCGAGTCACCATTTGCCGCGCCATGCCGCTTACTTGCTGCAAGTCGTTGCCGGCACCGGTGGTTACTTCGGCATCGCCGAAAACTACTTCTTCGGCTGCGCGGCCACCCAAAGCACCGCTAATCCGGGCTAAAATTTGCGATCTTGAAATCAAACCTTGGTCTTCGCTGGGCATGAACCAAGTCAAGCCGCGGGCCTGTCCACGAGGAACTAAGGTAACTTTTTGAACTGGATCGTGGGCTTGAATGATTGTACCGACGATCGCGTGGCCGATTTCGTGGTAAGCAATCAAACGCTTGCTCTTGCTGTCCACCAAAGGAGTGCCTTCCATACCTGCTACCACGCGATCGACTGCATCGTCAATTTCGAGCATCGTAATCGCTTCTTTGCGGCGGCGGGCGGTTAAAATAGCAGCCTCGTTGAGCAAGTTAGCCAAATCAGCGCCGGTAAAACCAGGAGTGCGGCGGGCGATGGCGTCCAGAGAAATCTCTGTAGACAGCTTCTTGTTGCGCGCGTGAACTTCCAAAATTTCCAAGCGGCCTTTGATATCCGGCGTATCTACGCTAACTTGGCGGTCAAAACGTCCCGGACGCAGCAGCGCTGAGTCGAGCACGTCGGGGCGGTTCGTAGCAGCAATGATGATAATGCCAGTATTGCCCTCAAAACCGTCCATTTCGGTCAGCAACTGGTTCAGGGTTTGTTCCCGTTCGTCGTTACCGCCGCCGATACCGGCACCACGCTGGCGGCCCACTGCATCGATTTCATCGATAAAGATGATGCAAGGAGCATTTTCTTTAGCTTTCTTGAACAAGTCCCGAACGCGGGAAGCGCCGACACCGACGAACATTTCCACAAATTCCGAACCGGAGATGCTGAAGAAAGGCACGCCTGCTTCGCCTGCGATCGCTTTTGCCAGCAGGGTTTTACCGGTTCCGGGAGGGCCCACTAGCAGCACGCCTTTGGGAATCTTCGCCCCGACTGCGGTGAAGCGTTCGGGTTTTTTGAGGAATGTCACCACTTCTTGAAGTTCTTCTTTGGCTTCCTCAACGCCTGCTACGTCGTCGAACAGTACGCCTGTTTTAGCTTCCATTTGAAAGCGAGCTTTGGATTTGCCAAAATTCATGGCTTGGCCCGGGCCGCCGGGAACGTTGCCACCGCGGCGGAAGAGGAAAAACAGGCCTCCTACTAACAAGAGGGGAAATACTAGATTGCCTAAAAGTCCCCAGACAGCGCCGTCGTTGCGTAGTGGGTGAGTGTCGAAGCTGATTTTGGAGTCTCTGAGCCTAGAAACCAGTTCCGGGGCATTTGAGGGCAAGTCTACCCGCCACCGCTGCTCGTGATTGTCCAGTTCGGGATCGACTGCTAGGACAATAGCCGTCCGACCTCCGTCGTAAAGGTCAACGCTGGTCACTCGACCGGCGTTTAAGTAATCTAAGAATCGACCGTAGCTCAGACGGGTGCTGGCGGTGTTCTTGCTCATTTCTGCGGGGGATGGGGCAAAGGCCCCCTGCCACAAGAAAAAGCCGATGACTAAGGCGGGTAAAGTCCAAAGTAGTATAGTTCGCCAAGAAATTTTCATAAATGCGGATGCCTTGAATTGGGGACAGATCGGGTAAGATCGCGGTGTCGGAGAAGTGCGACAAAAGTTTACACTCAGAATCTTAACTAAATTTAACTTAACAATGCACTCTCAGGCAACAGAGCTTCGAGGACGATGGCTCCAGAAAAAGTTAGGTTAGTTACGGTAAGGGCGATCGTCCCGAATATAATGTTTGGTGCTGATTTCGATACCGATCTCGGTAGAGTTAGAAGAATCGCCGCAAAACCAACTGTCTTTAAGCGTGGCAGTGTCAAGGGATAAGGCATGATAATGGTGAGGCTCAGTGAGGTAACACATTTCAATGACAACTAGACAGCTTGTTCCTAATTCGGCTATGCTGACGCAGCAGACTAAGATCGCTTCTCACAAATCGATTATTAGTGCTGATTTGGGTCGGACGGCAACTAAAGCCTGCGTGAGTCGCAACCCGAGCAGCGTGGTTTTCATCCCTGCCAACGTGGCTGCTATGCCCGTTGAAAAGGTTCGTGGCGGCAGCTTTGAGTCGAAAGCAACAGACCCTCTGTTGGATATGTGGCTGGAGTACCAGGGCAAGGGCTACGCGATCGGCCAATTGGCTGCAGATTTTGGCGCTAATCTCGGTGGCGCTGACCAGTCGAAAGTAGTAGATGCTTTGGTTAAGGTCTTTTCCTGTGCTGGATATTTCCAGATGAAGGGCGAAATAGCAGTTGTGCTGGGTTTGCCGTTTTATTCGCAGGATCAGTTTGAGAAGGAAAAGGAAGAGATTATCAGCCAACTGCGCTCTCCCCACGTTGTGGTGTACCGGGGCGAGCGTGTGGATATTAATATCAGTCACGTTTGGGTGATGCCGGAAGGGTTCGGCAGCCTGATTTGGTGCGAGGCTCAAGATAACAAGGAGTTTACGCCGGAGTTGCCCGAACTGTCGGTGGCGGTTGTTGATATTGGACACCAAACTACCGATTTGTTAATGGTCGATCGTTTCCGGTTCGCCCGGGCAGCTTCTAAGAGCGATTCCTTCGCAATGAACAAGTTCTACGAACAAGTTGCCTCAAAGATTCCGGGAGCAGACCCTCAATCTCTGTCTTTACTGGAAGCGGTGAATAAACCGGAAGGCCAGCGTTTCTACCGTCCGAGAGGAGCGACTAAGCCGACTAATTTAGATCCGATTATTAAGGATTTGCGAGAGGCTTTCGCTAACGAACTGTCCGAACGTTTGGTGCAGTGGCTGCCGGAACGGGTGACGGATGTGGTTCTGACTGGCGGTGGCGGCGAGTTTTTCTGGGAGGTTTTGCAACCTTTGCTTAAAGACGCCAATCTTAAGGCTCACTTGGCTCAGCCTTCCCGGAAAGCTAATGCTTTGGGACAGTTTATTTATGCTGAGGCTCAGCTAGCCACGATTAAGTAACGCATTAAGGCTTGAACCCTATGGCACTGTGGGCAAAAAATAAGGCGAATTTCTCGGTGGCGTTTACAGAAGATGCTGCGGATCAAACTTTGCTGGCCGCTATTGAAAAAGAGTTGGCTTTTACGAAGTATCAGACTTTCAGCAATCTCTGCAAGCAAGCTTTGTGGCAGTTTTTGTCTGTATCTGAGTCTGCTAGCTCTACACAGAGCTTTCAGCGGTTGGAACAGCGTATTGCTGAACTTGTGGTCAAATTTGCTGAGTTTGAGCACAATGTTTCGGCAGAGGAATTAAGCCGTTTGGAGGGACTGGAACATCACCTGAATCAACTCAGCGCCCAGTTGGATCAGTTGCAGGGAAGTGTTAACAGTAAGTTTGCTCAAGTTTCTTTTGCCCAAGTTTCAAAAGTAGTAGAGCCTGGCCCAATTGAGTCTGAGTCTGTGGCGGATGATAATGTAGTGTCTGATGCTGAAGTTGCTCCTCCTCGGAATTCCGATCCTTTGTTGGAGCGTTTAAGTTCTTTGTTACCCCAAGATTTCTAAAATGAGGTAGACCAAGGCTAAAAAGCCTTGAGATGTGATGTTAGTGGCCCGCTGTTGGCAGCCGGTACTGAATACATAAACAAAGCGATCGCTCTTTTGAAAAAAAAGGGCGATCGCTTTGTTATTTGTTATTTGTCAGTTGACTGTTGACTGTTGACTGTTGACTGTTGACTGTTTTTTGTGGTTACAAATTATATCAAATCCGTTACCATCGGAATAGTAAATTCGAGTTCACTGTTGACTGTTGACAGTGAACAGTGAACAGTGAACAGTCAACATCATTCCGGTGTAACCGGAAATGATATTACCATTATTCGATTAATCCTAATTTTTGTAATCGCGAACGAATGGCACTAGGCTGTCGCTGAAATCTCTGAGCTAATTCGTCAATTTGTTGCCCGCTAGCATATTCTTTCTTCAAATTTTCGTCTTCATCCTGACTCCACTTGACATAAGCTCTGGGATATTTCTGGCGAATTTTCTCATTCTGGGTTTTAGGTCGATAACCATTCTTTTGATCGGCATTCAAACCAGAACTCAACTGTGGGTTAATTGCCCCACCGCGACTAGCTAGCGCCTCTTGCACGCGGTTGGGAATTACAGCAATTTCTTCTGAAAGCTCAGCCAAAGCATTGTCTACTTTTTGCTGAAGTTCTGTTAGCTGCCGCTGCTGCAAACTGCCCCACTGTGGCAGTTCGTTGATAAACTGCTGCAAGTCCAGAATTATTGTTGTCAAAGTTTCGACTTGTTGCAACTCCGGTCGCTGTTTGAATTGGCGGCTGGTGAGTTCGATCTCGCTTTGAATCATTTTAATAGTTTTTTCTAAAATTATTAGTCGCTGGCGCAGGTTCTCAATTGCTGAAATTAGAGAGTGTACGTTTTCTCCAGGCGCAACATTGAGATTTTCGCGAGATGTTTGAGCAACAGCTTCGTCTAAAGCATTTACAGCGAGTTGCAATTCCTCGATCGCGCGATCGGTAGTAGCTGCTTGTTGATTTACCCGATCGAACGTGGCCGCCGTACTTGTTTTAACTTGCCTGTGCAGCTTCTGCCGGTTCACAAAATTCAACACCAACGAAATCACTACAGGCACTTGAGCATAAACGCTCTGTTCCCAAACCAAACTAGCAGCCAAACCCACAGCAGAGGCAGCAAGAAAAACCAATTCAGCAGTTTCTAACAAATTGCTGGACGTGGGATTTTGGATTTTCGTTGGTGAATTGGATGATGACATAAGTTAATTGGGAATTGGGAATTGGGCATAGGGCATAGGGCATAGGGCATAGGGCATAGGGCATAGGGCATAGGGCATAGGGCATAGGGAGGCTGTAGATCGCCGAATTGAAAATTACTATAGTTTTTTTTATATAACAATATACTTAAATATATTAAATTTGCAAAATTACTCGAGCTAAAGTGAAATAAATCAACACCCCGAGGACATCAACTGCGGTGGTAATAAAAGGAGCAGACATTAAAGCGGGGTCTAAACCCAAAGAACGAAATAGAAACGGCAGAGCTGAACCGGCAATAGAAGCTAAAATTGCGATCGCAAACAAACTCACTCCCACCGCGAGTGCCACTTCTAAACTCCCTTGCAGAGTGTAAGCCCAGCCCGTCGCTACAGTCCCCAATATAGCTCCTAGCAGCGCTCCCGCCATCCCCTCCCGAATAATTACTTGAAACGGGCCCATTGCTGTAATTTCGTCAGTGTTCAAACCGCGAATTACAACAGTTGAGGACTGAGCTCCGACATTGCCTCCAGTGCCAGTCAGCAGGGGAATAAAGGCTGCTAGGGCAACTACTTGGTTCAAAATATCTTCTTGAGCTCGAATAATTGCGCCGGTGACAGTATTAGTTAAAAGCAGAACAAACAGCCACACCACCCTTTTCCGGGCAACAGTGATTAAATCGGTCTGAAAATAATTGTCGCCACCGGACTGGACGCCACCCAAGGTATAAATATCTTTGGCTGCTTCTTGTTCTAAGATGTCGATCGCATCGTCAACTGTAATGATGCCGACCAGACGCTGTTCGCGGTCTACAACGGGCACAGCTAAAAAATCGTAACGCTGGATCAGCCTAGCTACTTCTTCTTGATCCGTTCCTGTTTGAACAGAAACTACGTCGCGGGTCATAATTTCGCCGACAGTTTTGTCGAGGGGCGAAGTGACTAAATCCCGCAGGGATAAAATACCCGTCAAGCTGCGTCCGGCGTCGGTGACGTAAAGAGAATAAATTGTTTCGGTAGTTTTAGCCAAAGAGCGAATTCTGTCTAAAGCTTGGGCGACGGTAAAGCTTTCTTTGAGAGAAATATATTCCGGGGTCATGATCCGACCGGCGGTACTGGCTTCGTAACCCAAAAGTTGAGCCGTAGCTTCGCGTTCCGTTGGGCTCAATTCACCTAAGAGGCGGCGGACTAATATTGCCGGCAGTTCGTCAAAGAGTTTAGCTCGATCGTCCGGGGACATTTTGTCTACAATGTCAATGACTTCTTGGCGTTTGAATTTTTCGCAGAGGGACTGCTGAACGCTGGAGTCGAGATATTCGTAAACTGCGATCGCTTCGTCTTTGGAAAGCAAGCGGAAAGCTATTACTTGCATGGTTTCTGGCAGGCCTTCGATAGCTTCAGCTATGTCTGCTTCCTGCACCGGGTGCAAAATCGCTTTTGCTCCTTTAAAGTCTCCTTCTTCCAACAGGGCCCTTAACTGCGATCGAACTAATTCCCGCAGTTCCTTTCGCGCGTAGGTGGGTAGAGAAGACGATTGATAACTTTTTTCTGTCACTGATGACCCTCCTAAACCTGTGCTGCGCGCCTTCCTGAATCCAGTTTAGAGCCTATTGACGCCACTGGTTGCAGTGGTCATCACACTTGCCCTGACAATATCCGCAGCTTATATGAAATCCGGCTTAAATACCCCTTTGTTTCTTAGTCGCTCTCAACGAGGACGAAAGTTTGACTCTTGAGCGATTTCAATCGTCAAGTCGCAGCAAGGGGTTTTTAACGCGGATTTAGTATTACCCCTATCCATCGGGTGCGCGCTAAGCACCTTAGCCGATTGGGGATTAAATACATTTATCTTGCTCGGCGACACTCATTGGTAGGAAAGGAGAATTGCGCCCGATCACTTTTTCCAACAGGTTCGTCGAACTTTGATTGCGAATAAAATTATTGACTGTTTCTTTTCATTCAGTGTCGCTTACTGGCAAGATCATGCCGTAGGAAATGCAGGTTAAAGGCTGCTGCTGTATAAGAGAATATTGACTTTGAGTTACACCCTGTCTCAGTGCTTCTGGGACTAACAGCATCCCCTCGGTGGCGAAGGAATCGATTGTTCCGGATACCGCATTTTTTACACCCGACTGTCGGCCCGTGATACCTTCATACATTGCCTCTGAATAGTGTAGAATTCTCAAAAAACAGATGTGACCTTACAAGGTGTGTAACAATGTGCGTATTGTGGGATAAACATTCTTGGCGCTATTAATATTATTACAAAATGTTTAAAGTTGTGTCTTTTCCTTAAGCAGTTGTATTCTTTAGTGCATCTTGATTTTTTTCCCTAGGGTCATGTTATTGCTGCTTCAAGCGAGCTTACAGCACTTTGCAACAAGAGTGAAATACTCTTTAGTTAAAAAAAAGGTCTTTATTACACACTGCTCCTGCTGCTCGAATCAAATGCTGCGTCACGTTCGTGAGCATCAAATCTACTGGTTTTGTCGGCAATGTTGGCAAACAATACCTATTTACAATTTGAACAGATGTGGCTCATCGCCCTCTCTAAATCTAGTTAAAGGGCTATGGGTTCAGGAACAACATTTTTTGCCTATGGAATTTGACAGCTCAAGTTAGGGGGTATAAACTTTATAAAGTTCCTTATCGCTAACGGGTTTTCAGGCTAAAAACTTGGTTTTCCTGCAACATAAAACTACCCAAGTATAGCCCAAAAAAATGAAGACAGATCTATTCATCTATCGCTTAATTTATGGTAATCCCTCGACGCAAAGTAATTATAAGTTTAGGCCAAACACCACTTAAACGATTGCTACCTCTTTTGCTTGGTGTGGTGGCTTCTCTTGCTGTTTTATTTACGTGGCAACAGCTAACCATCAACGGACAAATTCACATCGAGCAGTTAATTCAGCAGGAAGCCAATGCGATTCAGTCACAACTGACCGAAGGATTATCCATTCGGGTGTTGACGCTTCGGCAAATGGCGAATCGCTGGGAAGCCAATGGCGGTACACCAAAGGCTCTTTGGGAAGCCGATGCTGAGGCTTATGTAAAGGATTTCTACGGTTATCAGGCGATCGCATTAGTCGATCCATCATTTAAAGTGCGATGGGTTGTGCCACTGGCAGGGAATGAGGCAGCGCAAAACCTCGATTATAATCGGGAACTGCGTCGCAAAATTACTTTGCAAGTAGCTCGTGATTTGCGTCAACCTATCTTAAGTCGCAATATTTCCCTCGTTCAAGGGGGTCAAGGATTTCTAGCAAGTTTTCCTTTATTTGTAGAGAAGCGGTTTGATGGGTTTATTGTCGGAGTTTTTAAGTTTGAAACTCTATTTGAAAGTATTTTAAAAGTGCCACCCGGGTACAAGGTGGCTATCTATGCTGGCACAAGTTTGCTCCACGGTCAAGAGTCTTTCTCTCAAAATTCATATCAAAAAACAGTTGTAGTGAAAGCCTATGATGTAGACTGGAGAATAGATGTTTTTCCAACTTTAGATTTAGTAGAAAGGGAGAATTTTCATTTACCAAATGTTGTGTTAATTGGTGGCTTGGTTTTAGTTTGGCTGCTGATGTTGGTCGTGTATCTCGCACAAGTTAGTTATCGCGAAGTCGATAAATTCAAAAAAGCCAATCGCCAGTTGCAATGGGAAATTCACCAGCGACAACAGGCAGAAATTGCGATCGCTCGACTAGCTGCGATCGTTGAATCTTCGGAAGATGCCATTATCAGCAAAGATTTAGAGGGTGTAGTTACAAGTTGGAATGTAGGAGCAGAAACAATTTTTGGCTATACAGCGGCCGAAATAGTAGGGCAATCAGGCAGAAAACTGATTCCCGCAGACTATCGAAATGAGGAAAACGAAATTCTCACCAAAATCCAGCGAGGAGAACGCATTGAACACTACGATACCAAGAGGCTGAGGAAAGATGGAACATTAATCGATGTCTCGATGAGTGTCTCCCCCATTAAAGACCAAGCAGGCAATATAATAGGAGCCTCAAAGATTACCCGGAATATTGCTGACCGCAAACAAGCAGAAGCAGCACTACGTCAAAGTGAAGAACGCTGGGAACTTTCTGTACGCGGTAATAACGACGGCATTTGGGATTGGAATGTTCAAACCAACGAAGTCTTCTTCTCTAGTCGCTCGAAGGAAATCCTGGGCTATGAAGAGAAGGAAATTCAAAACACTGTAGATGAATGGAGAAATCGGGTACATCCCGATGATTTGGGATGGGTAATGCAAGCCGTTCAAGACCATTTTGCCAAGAAAACCCCTTTCTATCTCACAGAACATCGTATTCGCTGCAAAGATGGTTCCTACAAATGGATTCTCGATCGCGGTCAGGCACTTTGGGATAATGCAGGTAATATAATTCGGATGGCTGGCTCTCACAGCGACATTACGGAGCGCAAGCAAGCTGAAGTTGCTTTACAGGTAAGCGAAGCGAGATATCGGCAATTGATCGATAATTTAAATGCGGGTTTTGTGATTCATGCGACAGATACCAGCATCCAATTATGTAATGAAAAAGCCTGTGAATTACTCGGGCTTTCAATGGATCAAATGCTGGGAAAAACTGCCATATCTCCGACCTGGCATTTTGTGCGGGAAGATGGCAGCGTTATGCCCCTAGAGGAATATCCGGTAAATCAGGTTTTATCCAGTGGAAGTTCACTCAAAAATTATGTTTTAGGAATTAAAAAAGAAATTGATAGTTGTGTTTGGGTATTAGTTAATGCCTACCCGGAGTTCGATCAAAACGGTAAAATCATACAAGTTGTAGTCACGTTTATTGATGTTAGTAAACGAAAGAAAGTAGAGCAGGACATCCAAAACACTCGCAATTTCTTACAAGCACTGCTGGATAATTTACCGGTGGCGGTTTTTGTTAAGGATGCACAGCCTAAACGATTTGGCGTATTTCAGTTTTGGAATAAAACCAGCGAACGGTTATTTGGCATTTCAGCCGAACAAGCGATCGGTAAAAGTGGCTATGATTTTTTTCCAACAGAACAGGCTATCTTTTTTGACCAAAAGGATAGAGAAGCTTTTGAAAAAGGTAAGACGGAGGATATTGCTGAAGAAATCATTGATAGTCATTGTCTGGGAAAACGTTGGCTGCATACGGTGAAGATTCCCATTTACGACGAGCAGCATCAGCCCCAGTACCTACTTTGTTTTTCTGAAGATATCACCGATCGCAAACACGCAGAAGCAGAGCTTAGAGAAATGAGTGAGGTGATGAAAAATGCGGTGTCCGGCATTTCCAAACTGGATGTGCAAGGGCACTACCTCTATGTGAATAAAGCTTATGCTGACATGACAGGCTATCAGCCAGAAGAAATGATCGGGATGTCCTGGGAAAAAACCGTAGATCCCGATGAGTTGAAAAAACTGGTTGCAGCCTATGGGCTGATGGTGCAAGAGGGCAGAGTTGAAGTTGAAACGAAAGGACTTTGTAAAGACGGTTCGGTTTTTTATAAGCAAGTGGTGATGATTTCAACTTACGACGAACAGCACCAATTTATGGGGCATTACTGCTTCATGAAAGATATTAGCGATCGCAAAAAAGCCGAACTTGCACTAGAACAGGAACTCCTGCGGAGTAAAACCTTCTTCAACACTTCACTGGACGGTGTTGTGGTCATGGATTCGGTCGGAAATGTTGTCGAAGCTAGTCCCAGTTTTGCTCAAATGCTGGGCTACACCCTAGAAGAAACCCTGAATCTGAGTGTGTTTGATTGGGATGCTGAATGGAGGAGGGAAGAACTACAACTTATGCTCCAGAGAGAGGAGGTTATTCCGCTGTTTGAAACGCAACATCGCCGCAAGGATGGTTCTGTATATGACGTGGAAATTAGCTGGAACCGGGTGGAATTAGAAGATGAGATGATGAACTTCTGTATCTGCCGGGATATTAGCGATCGCAAACGCAACGAAGCGGAACGCCAACAAGCAGAACAGGCACTCCGAGAGAGTGAAACTCGCTTCCAAGCCTTCATGAATCACAGCCCTGCCCCTGCCTGGATTACCGATGAAAATGGTGTAATGCTTTATGCCAGCCAGACTTATCTCAATACCTTCGATCTACCCACTGACAATGTGATTGGAAAGTCCCTTTTTGAACTTTACCCCGCCGCCATCGCCCAACAATTTCTAGACAATATCCAAACCGTTGCTCACACCAACGAGCTAATTGAAACGATTGAGATTGCCTCCCGTCGAGATGGAACCCTGGGTGAGTTTCTGGTTTACAAATTTCTCATCCCCGACTTATCTGGACAAATGTTAGTAGGTGGTGTGGCGATCGATGTGACACGACAACATCAAGCAGAAACCGCTTTACAACTGAGTGAGGAGCGCTTAATGCTGGCACTAGAAGCCTCTGGAGATGGACTATGGGATTGGAAAATTGAAACTGGAGAAGTTTACATTAATTCCTACTACCAGGAGATGCTGGGCTACAAGCCCGGCGAGTTGGTGATGGATGTGAACGTGTGGGAACAGATGATTCACCCTGATGATAAATTCTGGGTTTTTGAGGATCTCAATAGTCACTTGCAAGATAGCTCAGTTAAGTATGCCTTTGACTATCGTGTGCGTTGCAAGTCAGGTGAGTGGAAGTGGATCGCTAACTACGGGAAAGTCGTTGCCTACGATGAACATGGTAAGCCTTTACGGATGATTGGAACGCACAAAGACATCAGCGATCGCAAATGTAAAGAACTGGCACTGCAGCACGCAATGGAAGCAGCAGAAGCAGCGAACTTGGCAAAAAGTACCTTCCTAGCCAATATGAGCCACGAATTACGCACTCCTCTCAACGTAATTCTAGGATTTGCTCAGGTGATGGCCCATGACTCCTCCCTAACTCCCAACCAAAAACAAGATCTGCAAACAATTCGACGGAGTGGAGATCACCTCTTGAGTTTGATTAACGATGTGTTGGATCTCTCGAAAATTGAATCGGGACACTGCACAGTTGAAGACAGCGGATTAGACTTAATTGCGCTGCTGCATTCCCTGCGAAATATGTTGGCGGAACGAGCAAGTTCTAAAGGACTTGGCCTTTGTTTCGAGATTGCGCCAGAAGTTCCCCAATTTATGCTTGTCGATGCTCAAAAACTGCGCCAGGTTTTGCTCAATCTGCTGAGTAATGCTATCAAATTTACCGATCGGGGAAGCATTACTTTGCAAGTCAGCATTCAGGCTTCTGGTACAGGGGCATTAACCACAACTCGGCGGATTCTCCAGTTTGTAGTAGCTGACACAGGTTTAGGGATTGCATCGGTCGAACTTAATACCATCTTCGATGCGTTTGTGCAAGCTCAAGCTGGGAAGCGATTGACCGGCGGTACTGGGCTAGGTCTAACCATTAGTCGCAAATTGTTGGAACTCATGGGCGGAAAAATTTCTGTTAGCAGCACTCTGGGACAGGGGAGTACCTTCACATTTACCCTTCCCGTCAGCCCCATCAGTGGAGTTAATGTTACACCCGAAGAGAATAATCACCTCGTGATTGGGCTGGCTCCCAGTCAAGGGGATCATCGCATTTTGGTGGTTGATGATCAAGCAGAAAATCGCTTGCTAATGGTCAGATTACTGACACAATTAGGATTAGAGGTAAAAGAAGCTACCAACGGACAGCAAGCTGTGCAGATTTGGCAACAATGGCAACCCGACCTAACCTGGATGGACATTCGGATGCCCGTGTTAGATGGATACGAGGCTACGAAGCAAATTCGGGCAATGGAAGACGGACAGAACAGTATCATTATTGCACTTACGGCCCAGGCTTCCCAGAGCGATCGCGCCCTCGCCTTAGCTGCTGGCTGCAACGACTACATCAGCAAGCCCTTCCGGGAACAAACCCTATTTCTTAAGATGGCCGAATACCTGGGGTTAGAGTATGTATATGACGAAGAGGAAACAGAAAAGGGGGAACGGGGAACAGATTGTTTTCCTTCTTACCTCTGTTCTGTTGCCTCTTCTGTTTCAGATTCCTTCGATCCAATGCTTTTGGCGACATTACCAACAGTATGGGTTGTTCAGTTGGAAGATGCTGCTTTATGTGGGGATGATTTTGCGATAATTGAACTGGTAGCTCAACTTTCCTCAGAACTCGCTCAATTCGGTACTTATCTGACGGAACTCGCCAACCAGTATCAATTTGAAAAAATTCTTAATCTAATTCAAGACCATTTCCCAATTGGAATTCCTCCATTGGATTTATAAGCTGTTGTGCAGTTAAACGTTTGATTAGGACTAGGGAATTAGGAACAGCCAAAAATAATTAAATTTAATTGTTGGTAATTAGTGAAAAACCCTCTTGATTTTTATTAATAATTACTGCTATAAGATGCCTAATAAAATACCCAAAATTTCTCAGTTTACTCCTGTTGATTTAAATGATTTAGAGGAATGCAGCGAAGAATCCGTATATGCTCCCGGTCATATTCAGCCACATGGAATCGTTTTATTGATGCAAGAAAAAAGCCTCAATATTTTACAAGTAAGTGAAAATGTAGAACAGTTATTTGGCATTTCGGCAGAAGAATTGCTAGGTCAGCCATTGCCAGGGTTATTTGGTCACGATCGAGTACAAGAAATTGTTAGGTGTCTAGATCAAGAACCACTAGACATTCATAAGGTTTTCGATCTAAAAATCCCTCTCAAAGACGGCACGATTCATACATACAAAACCACACTGCATCAGCTACCAGATGAGTTAATTCTGGAGCTGGAACCCCAATTGACTATTGAAAATAATCATTCAATCGATTTTTATCAGCGTCTGCAAACAGTTATCCTCAACTTTCGCAGTGCGATCGATTTTTCGGATTTAGCTCAAACCATTGCTAGAGAAGTGAAAGCCATGACTGGGTTCGATCGCGTGATGGTCTATCGCTTTGAAGCCGATGACCATGGGGTGGTGATTGCCGAAGAGAAAGAAAGCTATCTAGAAAGCTACCTGGGATTGCATTACCCGGCGATCGATATTCCCGTACCCGCCCGCAAATTGTTTTACCGCAATTGGGTGCGCCAAATTCCCAATATCAATTACACTCCGGCCCGCCTAATTCCTACCAACCATCCCGTAAGCGATACACCCCAGGATCTAAGTGCTTGTGTGTTAAGGGGAGTATCTCCCTACCACATTGAATATTTGCAGAATATGGGAGTGGCTGGGACACTGACGATTTCGTTAATTGACGATCGGCGTCTCTGGGGATTAATTGCCTGTCACCATTACAGCCCGCGATTGGTAGATTACGAAACTCGCAAAACCTGTGAATTTTTAGGACAATTTGCCTCGATCGAACTGGTGCATCAGCAAGATCGAGAATTGAACGTTTACCGATCGCAGGCAAAAAATATTCAGGAGCAACTTCAGCAGGCATTCCGGCGAGAGTCTAATTTTATCGAACAAGTATTGACCGAAAATGCTTCTCAAATGCTAGATTTAGTTCATGCTCAGGGAGCTGCAATTCTGCTCGATGGTCGTCTGACATTGGTGGGTAAAACACCATCTGAAGCTGAGGTTGACGAGCTTGTGCAGTGGTTGCTGCAACAGAACAAAGAACGAGTGTTTGCAACAGCTTCTTTGTCTCAGTTGTATCCCCAAGCGAAGCAATTCAAAGAGCTAGCTAGCGGTGTTTTAGTAATCTCAATCTTCCTATCCTACGCCATACAAAAGTCATACCACATCCTTTGGTTCAGGCCAGAACAAATTCAAACCATAAACTGGGCAGGTAATCCACACGATTCTGTGTCGATCGACGAAATTGGAAAAATGCACCTGTCTCCCCGCAAATCCTTTGAACTGTGGAAAGAGACAGTGCGGGAAATGTCTTATCCGTGGCAGATGGCAGAGTTAGAAGCTGCCGCCGAAATGAGAAATATCCTCATGCTGGCGGTGTTAGAATTTTCGCAAGCTGCCCTAGAACACGCTGCAGAAAGGGCAGCAATAGCCAACCGTGCCAAAAGCCAGTTCCTTGCCAACATGAGCCACGAGCTCAGAACGCCACTCAACGCCATTCTGGGATTTACCCAGCTTATGAACCGCAGCCCCTATATCCCAGAAGAATTTCAAGAGCATTTAGGGATCATTACCCGTAGTGGAGAACACCTGCTGACATTGATCGACGATGTTTTGCAAATGTCTAGGATTGAAGCAGGGCAATTGGTACTGAGTGCAAGCTGTTTTAATCTGCATCGACTGCTGGGTTCTATTAACGAGATGTTCAGCATCAAAGCGCCTGAGAAAGGGTTACATCTGAGCAGCGAGTGGGATGCTACTGTCCCCCGTTATGTCTGTGGCGATCAAGCAAAACTTCGCCAAATCTTGATTAATCTGCTGGGGAACGCGATCAAATTTACAACAACAGGAAGCATAGCCCTGCGCGGACTAGCTTTTTCATCAGATGATATGCCATCTGGTACAATTCGCGATCGCGCCACTAATCCACCTGATATTAAACCAACTATTACCCTGTGTCTCGAAGTTGAGGATACCGGATCTGGCATTTCTCCCTCAGATTTAGAATCAATTTTTGACGCTTTCATGCAAACCAATCGCGGTCGCAACGATCGAGGAACAGGTTTAGGACTGTCTATCAGTCGTCAGTTTGCGCGTCTGATGGGAGGCGATATCACCGTGCGAAGCACCCTAGGTCAAGGCTCGACTTTTACCTGCAAAGTCGTTTTGGAACTACCAGAGTCCCTTGATTTAGAGGAACCTGAAACGAGCGATCGGATTATCGGGCTGGCACCTGGGCAACCTATCTACCGAATTCTAGTAGTAGAAGACGTTCCAGAAAATCGGCAACTGCTGGTGACACTGCTGGAGTCAGTTGGGTTTGAGGTGTGTGCGGTGGAGAATGGGGCCGAGGCGATCGATCGTTGGCAAACATGGAACCCTGACCTGATTTTGATGGACATTCAAATGCCTGTCATGGATGGTTATGAAGCCACGAGACAGATTCGATCACAACAGTCATTAGTCATGAGTCATGAGTCATCAGCAGATAACTCAGGGCAAATGTCACAGGACAAAAGACCAATCACACGCATCATTGCCCTCACTGCCTATGCTTTTGAGGACGATCGTGTCGCCAGCCTGCAAGTCGGTTGCGATGACTACATTGCCAAGCCGTTTACTGAAGACACACTTTTCGAGAAAATAGCTCATCACTTGGGTGTGCGCTACTGCTACGCCGAAAAAGTTCGGCCAGACTCATCAGCTTCGCCACCAAAGATATTTACTCCAGACTTGAAAACGATGCCAACCCAGTGGATTGAAGAAGTTCATGAAGCAGCACTCGATCTTAATGATAATAAGCTTTATGAACTTATCGCTCAAATTCCCAAGGAGAAACAAGATTTCATCGCGGCGATGACATCTCTGGTCCATAACTTTCAGCTTGAAGCGATCGCAACTCTCACCCAGATTTAGGAATAAGACCATGACAGCTTTATTCAAACTTGCGGCTCAAACGAATATTCTCATCGTGGATGATACGCCAGACAATTTGCGCTTGTTAGCCAAAATTCTAGAGTCACAGGGCTATATTGTCCGTAAAGCCCTCAACGGCAGAATGGCACTCCAAGGTATTCATCGCGACCCACCGAGTCTGATTTTACTTGACATCAATATGCCGGAGATGAATGGGTACGAAGTCTGCCAAAAGTTAAAAGCATCGGAAACGAGTGCTCAGATACCGGTTATTTTTATCAGTGCGCTCGAACGACTGGAAAACAAGGTACGAGCCTTTGAACTGGGTGGCGTAGACTATATTACCAAACCCTTTCAAGAGCAGGAAGTGCTGATGCGAGTAAAAAATCAATTACTCATCCAACAGCAACGCCAACAACTGATAGAACAAAATCAACGTTTAGAACATGAAATCCAAGAACGTCTGAGGGCAGAAGCAGAAGTAAGGCAGCTATCCGTGACCGATGAATTAACTGGATTATATAACCGACGAGGCTTTTTTTTACTAGCCGATCAACAATTGAAAATTGCTCGACGCACGCAAACATCCTATTTTATTTTGTTCGCTGACTTAGATGGTTTGAAAAAGATTAACGACACTTTAGGACACGAAATGGGAGACAGAGTAATCTTTGACGCAGCTCAAATTTTGAAGCAAACCTTTCGTGATGCGGATATTGTTGCTCGACTGGGAGGAGATGAATTTGCTTTATTTATTCCTAACTTTTCGGGTAATTCATCTACTAATTTTCATGCCCGGCTGCAAGAAAATATAGATCGCTTTAATCAACAGTCCGAGCGAGCTTATATATCAATAAGTCTTGGTGTGCAGTTTGGGGATTTAAATAATGAAGTTTTATTAGAACAATTGCTGGCAAAGGCTGACAAACTCATGTACGAGCATAAACGCACCAAACGCTGTTTAAATCCTCAACAGTTCTTTTGAGAACAGCGATATCGGAGCGCCATAAGCATTATTTATTAAACGTGAGTTCAACCGAGAAAGAGTAAACTGAAAACAAGATAGGGAAACAGCTTGCAGACTTTAGACCCTCAGCCAGAAAACACGATGCAGTATAGCTCATCACATTTAAACCTGACAGGGTGGCAACCATGTTAAAAGCTCTCCCTGTATTAGGTTAAGGGTGTGTGCGAGCAAAAAATGTCGTAGCTATTGAACATTTGCTAGTTTAAATTGAGATAAATTTTAAATTCAGCGGCCTTATGTAAAGTATTGTAGGATTAAATTGGCGATCGCTCTAGCTGTTCGCAATTAAAATTAAGAGAGAGTATTTATGCAAATTGTGCTGGCTACCTTAGACGATGGCTTAGTTAGAGCGTGGGAAAGCACTTGCGGCAGTATGGAAAATGTAAAGATACATCACGGTTCAATATTTGATGTGAAATGTGATGCTATTGTTAGTCCGGGGAATAGTTTTGGTTTCATGGACGACGGCTTAGATTTAGAAATTTCCGAATATTTTGGAGGGCAGGTTCTTGAACGCTTGCAAAAACTAATTCAGTCTCGACATCACGGCGAACTATTAGTAGGAAGGGCAGAAATTGTAGACACCGATCATGCTGAAATTCCCTATTTAATAGCGGCACCAATTATGCGCGTTCCCACAGTTTTAAGAGAAACAGTAAATGTTTATCTAGCAACCCGCGCTATTTTGACTCTCGTAAAATTTGGCTCAGTCCCAGATGGAACGCCAGTCAAACATATCATTGGAACTATCGCTATTCCCGGCATGGGTACGGGAATGGGCAAACTGCCGCCACATATCTGCGCCAATCAAATGAAAGTTGCGCTCGAAGATATCCTCTTATCTCAGTACGAATTTCCTCAATCTTTGCTGCACGCTCAAAGGCGTCACCACTTGTTATATACTGACGAGAGCGAAGATTTGCAGTTAGAAAATTGAAAGTATTAAATTTGCCCATTTTGTTGTGTTGAGAAACCAAGTTTATTTGTGTGTGTTTTTTTAGTATAGAGACTTATCACAAATTTAAGTGCGCTAAACCGTACCTACAAGTTGGCGGTATCCTACACATGAGAGCAACTTTGGTAGATATAATGTAATAGAACTGAGATCATTCCAACTAGGTAAGCGCGGATGCAAAAGTTGATATAGCTGGAACAAGAATTGCCTAGTTCTTATTAAATGCCAGAATTCCTTCTGGCGCTACACGTACAAAGTCCGTATAAAAAACCACAATTCCTTCTGGCGCTACACCTACAAAGTCTGCATCCAGGGACTGTGAGATTTTTTGAAAATGTTTGCTACCAAAGGAGAAGATTGATATGACAGATCCAAAAGTAACCGAAGAACCAATTTTAGAGGCAACAGTCGAAACGACGGATCTCGTCAAAAAAGAGATGCCCGACGCGACTGATGAGGCGATCGCAGAAACTGCGGCGCTGTTTGAAGCAATTAAAAAACGCGCCACTGCCGAAGTGCAAGCAGCGGGCGAACTCACCCGCGAAGCTTATTTAAAAGCTGTGAATAAGGCCTCCGGGGCGATCGAACAAAATAAGGATCTCGCCCACGAGAGAGTCACAGAAGCAGTCAGGCTGATTAAAAAAGAAACTGAGAAAAATTGGCTGGTGGTAGATGCGATTAAAACGCGGGCGCAAGCGCAGGTGCAAGATGCCGGCGTTGTCAGTCGCGAAGCTTATTTGAAAGCAGTGCGACAAGCGCGAGAAGCGGTGGAACAAAATAAATTGATCGAACGCGATCGCATCGAACAAGCTGTTGACCACATTCACACGGAAGCTGAAAAGAATTGGCACGTTATTGTGAGGGAAATTGAGTCGATCGGCACTCGCTTGACGGATGCGGCTAAGTCTGCATGGAACGCGCTGACGGCGTTTTTTGACAAGAAGCATTAAACTCAGATATGACACCATTTTCAAGAACAGGCAAGATGCCTGTTCCACAAAGATTGAATTTTCTTGTGGAACAGGCATCTTGCCTGTTGATATTTAAAGAACAGGCAAGATGCCTGTTCCACAAAGATTGAATTTTCTTGTGGAACAGGCATCTTGCCTGTTCATAAAAGGTTTTGACACTAAGCGCTATAATCAAAAAGCTTTATTTTTAGTCCATAACCCCCAACCATGAGAACTTACTACTGCGGCGAACTGCGAAGCGAACACATCGGAGAGACTGTCACCCTTTACGGCTGGGTGGATCGCCGCCGCGATCATGGCGGGGTGATTTTTCTGGATGTGCGCGATCGATCGGGTATTGTACAAATTGTCAGCGATCCTGAACGCACCCCCGATTCCTATCACGGGGCTGAGGCTTTACGCAGCGAATACGTGCTTAAAATTACGGGTAGAGTCAGCAGCCGCCCCGAAGATTCCCTCAACCCGAAATTGCCTACGGGTGAGGTGGAAATTTATGCTGACGAAATTGAGTTGTTAAATGCGGTTCGCAAACAGTTACCGTTTCAGGTGGCCACGGCGGATACCGAAAGCGTGCGGGAAGATTTGCGGCTGAAATATCGCTATTTGGACTTGCGGCGCGATCGTATGAGTCGCAATTTGCAGCTTCGCCACCAAGTAGTCAAAGCGATGCGCCGCCACCTGGAAGATGTGGGAGGTTTTATTGAAGTTGAAACACCAATTTTAACGCGATCGACTCCTGAAGGTGCGAGAGATTATTTAGTGCCCAGTCGCGTCAATTTGGGCGAATGGTACGCTTTGCCGCAGTCGCCGCAGTTGTTCAAACAATTGTTAATGGTTTCGGGTTTGGACAGATATTATCAAATTGCGCGCTGTTTCCGCGATGAAGATTTGCGCGCCGACAGACAGCCGGAATTCACACAATTAGACATGGAAATGAGTTTCATGTCTTTAGAAGAAGTTATCGAATTAAACGAAGGTTTAGTCTCCCAGATTTTCCAAAGTGTCAAAGGCATAGAATTGCCTCGTCCTTTTCCGCGCTTGACTTACGCTGAAGCGATGGATCGCTACGGTAGCGACAAACCAGACACTCGCTTCGGTATGGAATTAGTCGATGTTTCCGATTTGATGAAAGATTCGGGATTTAAGGTATTTTCCGGGGCGGTTGCTGCGGGCGGAATTGTGAAAGTTTTGCCGATTCCCGGCGGGAATGATGCGATTTCTAACGTGCGGATTAAACCGGGTTCCAAAGGCGATTTGTTTAAGGAAGCCAGCGAAGCCGGTGCTAAGGGATTGGCTTACATCCGCGTGCGGGATAACGGCGAAATTGATACGATCGGCGCAATTAAGGATAATTTGACGGAAGCACAAAAACAGCAATTGCTCGATCGCACGGGCGCGCAACCAGGTCATTTGTTGTTATTCGCAGCGGCTGATGTGACAACTGTAAATAAGACTTTGGATAGATTGCGTTTGTTCGTGGGTAACGAATTGGGATTGATTGATAAAGACAAGATGAATCTGCTGTGGGTGACAGATTTCCCGATGTTTGAATGGAACGCTGATGAGAAGCGTTTGGAAGCATTGCACCACCCGTTTACTGCGCCGCATCCTGACGATATTAATGATTTGAAAACTGCGAGGGCTCAAGCTTACGATTTGGTGTTAAACGGTACAGAAGTCGGCGGCGGTTCTCTGCGGATTTATCAGCGGGAAGTTCAGGAAAAGGTGTTTGAGGCGATCGGCTTATCGACTGAGGAAGCTTACAATAAGTTTGGCTTTTTGTTGGATGCGTTTGAGTATGGAACTCCGCCCCACGGAGGCATTGCTTACGGTTTGGATCGGTTGGTGATGCTGTTGGCTGGTGAGGAATCTATTCGCGATGTGATTGCGTTTCCGAAGACGCAGCAGGCTGGTTGTTTGCTGACGAATGCGCCGGCTGGGGTGGATGAGAAGCAGTTGAAGGAGTTGCAAGTGCGATCGACTTATACGCCCAAGTCATAAGGGCGATCGGGACTTAGGCAAAGCCTATGTGTCATGCTGAGAGAAGCGAAGCATCTCAGTTGAAATGCCTAAATCATAATTATGAAACACCTTGACAATTTAACCATTCATCGGTTCCGAGGCCTGCGAGATTTAACCTTCCAGGACTTGGGTCAAATCAACATATTGGTTGGTGGGAATAACTCAGGTAAAACCAGCGTTTTAGAGGCGATATCAACCTATTGTCGCCCCTTAGATCCGCTGGAATGGCTGAACACATCGTGGCGACGAGAAATCAAATATTCTCGCAAGCCAAGACTGGAGGCACTAAAATGGCTGTTTCCTCAAAATAAAGAAGAAGAACAATTGGATTTTTACCCAATGGAAACTCATGTTTCTGGTAATGGTAAGTTTTCAGTAAGAGAGTCGAGGGCAATTTACCAAGAATTTGAGGGAGTGGAATTATCGGAAGATGACGACAGTCAATCCTCAGACGATCTTGGATTTGATAATACTCTGCGAGGTGCAGAAATAGAGCTCAAAGCTATTATATCTGATTCACCAAATGAATTATCTGAATTTTTTGAAATTTGGGAAAATGAGCGTTTAACGAATCGGCGAATTCGCTCAGATGCAATGCTGTCAGTTGATACTGTGACACCTTTTTCTCACCGCATAGAACAGTCACAAGTTGGCTTGCTCTCAGAAGCTATTTTTCAGCGTTTTAAGCCGGAAGTGATTAAGCTATTGCAAGTGATGGATTCAGGAATTATTGATTTAGTGATTCTCTCGCATGGCGGCAATCGTAGCAGTCTCTATATTGACCACAAACAAGTGGGAATTTCACCATTAAGTTCTTTTGGTGATGGAGTACGCCGCTTGCTATTTATTGCTCTAACGCTGACAAAAGTCAGAGGTGGAGTTTTGCTAATTGATGAGATAGAAACAGCAATTCATACTGAAGCACTTCGTAGTTCATTTGCTTGGATTGTGCAGTGGTGCAAGCAAATGAATGTTCAATTATTTGCAACTACCCATAGTTTAGAAACAGTTGATGCGATGTTGGATGCTAGCGATTTGGAGACAGACTTAGTTCTTTATCGTTTAGAGAAACGGGAGTCACAAACTAAAGCAGTTAGAATTGAACGAGAAAGATTGCAAAGATTGCGGGAGGATTTGGGGCAGGAGGTTCGCGTGTGAAATACGCCATTATTGGAGTAGAAGGACCTCACGATCAAGCATTTACGGGCAAGGTTCTCAAGCTTTTGGGTTTTAAGGATTTTCGGGACGAGTGGAACAAATTAGATAAGTTGACAAGATTGGATATGTCAAAAGAATTGGAAAGTAAATTTGACAAGTTTTGGCACAAGTTTATTCCCCGTTATCCCAAACAAGGAGATTTGTACAAACGTCTTGATATGCCTTCTATTCTATTTAATGATAGTATTTCTGTAGCAATTTTTGCCGGTGAAGGCAGCAGCAATCTTGTGACTAATTTGGATGACATTTTATTCGCAAATTATGAGTATCAAACAAACTTGGCAGCATTCGGGATAGTTGCCGATTGCGATCAATCAACTCCCGATCGCATTGTCGAACCCTATGCTAAGAAATTCCGAAGTTATTTTCCTAATTTTCCCGATCGCCCTGGTGTTGTAAATACCAATAGCCCGCGTACAGGAGTATATGTTTTGCCAGATAACGCTTCGCCCGGTGTGTTGGATACTTTGCTGTGTGAGTGCGGACAGATAGCTTATCCCGCGTACATGGAGAAAGCTAGTTCTTATCTAAATGAGTTTTCTGAGTCAGAGAGAAAATCTTTAAAGTGGAAAAATTTTGATAGAGAAAAAGCTTTAGTTGCTACTGTTGTCAGCGTTCTCAAACCGGGGAAGACTAATACAACAAGTATTGCTGATAATAATTGGGTGAGCGAACAGACGCAACAGCAGGTTCCTGCTTTGGCAAATTTTATTGAGTTTTTGAGCCAACTTTTGGAAGTGAGTTAATGGACGATCGCACTTTTTCAATTGATACGATCGCCCTCAAACATTACTCTTTCCAGTAACGGGTTAAAATCCGAATCACCTCACCCGCTAGAGGCGATGGTAGAGGCGGGCTCCATTCCCCAACTTCTGCAAAACCTAAAACGTGCAACAGATTAACAATGCTGTCTACCGCTTTGGGAACGCCACACAACAGCAAACGAATCGGTTGCTTACCTTGAGGTACATCAGGAATTTCTTCCCGGAGCAGTTCGGGAACTGATTTTGGCTGTGATATCATAGAGTTTGAATTACACGAATAGTGGAATTGCGATCGCCCTCAAGTTTTCCAGGCCAGGGGCGATCGCTTTTCCGTTTGTACATCCTCAGTCTAGTTCAATCGCTGCCCTTTGTCAATCGCTACGACAAAATAAATGGTCGCAGCGACAACTTAAGGGATAGTCAAGGTTGCAGAATGGTAACATCTGCTTGCAAAGTTATCGCTAGCAGTTGAGCATCAGCAGTGATCCGTTGGAAATTGGCAGTTGTGATGGCCGATCGCAATATCAGCAATAAAGAATTGGCTGCTTTAATTGGGATGCACCCAACTTCTGTGTCTAAAATCAAAACCCGTCGCCGACTCACCAGAATTGACGAAGCAACCCTTAGCGCTTTGTGCAGAGCACTGAACTGTCAGCCTGGGGATTTAATGGTGTATGAGGAGGACAATCCCGATGACTTAAAATGACATGGTGAACACGCTACCTATTACTTACTCTTGGCCAGATTAATGTCTACTTGCTGCTTCAGCTCGGTTGGTCAAATTCAGCAATCTGTTTTCGACCAAGAGAGGTAATTGCTAAGACTAAAACACTTAACGTAAGGCCTAAAATCGCATAACTCGGTAGTGAAAAAATAGTTACTTTAAACAAATAAGGCAATTCCCCCCCCTTCCAGTTCCACCGCTTTCCTAGAAACACCAACAGCCCGCCATGAATCACAGCGGTTTGCACCATGACACAGCCAACGCCCAATAACCAAACCGACATTCTTTGCCTAGAGAAGGCACAATTTTTAATCTGAAAACATAAATCATTCAGCAAAAAAACCACCGCCGGTGCTAACATCACAGAACTGGTGGGCTGAGAATAGTTGATAGCAATACTCAAAGTGGAAATTAGCACCATTTCAGATAAATCAACCTTTTTTGACCAAGCATTGCGAGATTGTTTTTTGTAAAAATACCAACTCACTAAACCAACTAGCAGCAGAACAATCAAGTCAGAAAATAGCTTCGCCACGAAGGGACTATCGGGGAAAAATCTCGGCCCCATAACCCTTAAATCAAGGCGACTCATAGAAATATAAGCATTATTCGATGGATCGTTTAGCCAGAGTGGAAATCCACGAGTCGCATCCTGTATAAATCCTGTTAAAGAATTGCCCGTTACAGCTAGACCTATAACTGCCAAAAAAGTTACCGTCACTAGAGATATAAAAACTAGCTGAAACCGTCTTTTGATTAAAAAATAAGGAATAAACAATATAACTAAAGTTGGTTTAAAAAGGGCAATTCCTAAGAAAATTCCTGCAATTATATCCCGATTTTTTCTAGCACAAATAAACATCCACAAGAGCAGAACCGCAATAAAAGTTGCCACATTGCCAACTTGAAGATCGAAGACAAAACCGTAGAGGAATGCAACTGATATACTACAAATAGTCCGAAAAGCTCGTGAGTGCGACTCTAACAGGATATTCGCTCCCCATAAAACAAAACCTGTGGCAATAAGATGCAGCCAAGTCCAGATTGTGAATGCAGTCTTCATCGGGAAATAGCCCAAAAACCACAGCGGAGGAATGATATTAGGTGGATAAACAAAAGATGGAATAAACCCGCACACTTTTGTGATGTTACAGAAACCGATGTTAAATACCTCCACATTAAAGGGACTCAAATGCTGATGGGCTAATCTACTCGCCACATAAAACCACTTAAAATCCCAGTAAGGCGGTTCAAGCCGAGTAGTCAGATTGTAAACCAACCAACCGGTATAACAGAGAAATCGGGTGATAACTAATACAATAACTGCTTGCAAAATAAAGTTAACGAAAGGTTGACGAAAAAACTGAGTCAACCTTTGGATCGAAGGATGTTTTAAAAACAAAGAATCTTGCCATGCTGCTTTTTCGCCATCTAATCGCCAATTGAATTTGAGAAACAAAGCGATCGTAATTAAAATAATTACATTCCAGAATCCAAAGCTAATCATAGGAAATAATTTTATTAAAATTACTCTTCGATGATATCACAACCAAAAAATGTCAACTAAAAATCAGCATTTGAACCTAAAACATTGACTTTTGTTCCCCGTTTCAACCTAACTCTCTTTTCTCTCTTTTCTCTGCGTCCTCTGCGCCCTCTGCGGTAAAAAAAAAATCCTATTCACAAACGAAATAGGATTGCTATCTAAAAGCCCGATCGCACTTTAGCCCCTTGTAACCCTGTTCACCCCCAAACATTTGCGTTACCCTAGTTGACTACAGCTTGTACCGCACTCCCCAACTAAATTCATGCTTCCCCGCATCAAAGAATTAGCCGCCACCCTAGCACCCCGCTTAATCGAAATTCGCCGTCACATCCACTCCCACCCCGAACTCAGCGGCCAAGAATATCAAACCGCCGCCTACGTAGCCGGAGTTCTCGCATCCAGCGGAGTCCGCGCGATCGAAGGAATCGGCAAAACAGGAGTGCTCGGCGAAATCAAAGGCAACAGCAGCGAGTCCCGGTGGCTGGCAATTCGCACCGATATGGACGCTTTGCCGATTCAAGAACGCACTAACTTAGAATTTGCCTCCCGCAACGAGGGAGTCATGCACGCCTGCGGCCACGACATCCACACCACCGTCGGTTTGGGCGCAGCAATGATATTGTCTCAGCTAGGGGAAAAATTGCCCGGTCACGTCCGCTTCTTGTTTCAGCCGGCCGAAGAGATTGCCCAAGGTGCTCAATGGATGATTAAAGATGGGGCGATGCAAGATGTTGACGGCATCCTCGGAGTGCACGTTTTTCCGACGATTCCCGGCGGCTGCATCGGTATCCGCCACGGGGCCCTGACGGCGGCGGCAGATGACATAGAATTGATTGTGATGGGCGAATCCGGCCACGGTGCGCGTCCCCACGAGGCGATCGACGCAATTTGGATTGCTTCTCAGATAATTACCACTTTGCAGCAGGCAATTAGCCGCACGCAAAATCCTTTGAGGCCGCTGGTTTTGACGATCGGGCAAATTAACGGCGGACGAGCGCCGAACGTGATTGCCGATCGAGTAAAATTATTGGGAACCGTGCGATCGCTCCATCCGGAAACCCACGAAAACCTGCCGGCTTGGATCGAACAAATTGTTTCTAGCGTTTGCGGGACTTACGGCGCTAAGTACGAACTCACCTACAAGCGCGGCGTGCCGGGAGTCCAAAACGACCCAAAACTCACGCAATTAGTCGAAACTGCGGCTTTAGAAGCTTTAGGTCGATCGCGCGTCCAGATTTTACCAGAACCATCCCTCGGCGCGGAAGATTTTTCGATGTACTTAGAACACGCACCGGGAACCATGTTTCGCTTAGGAGTGGGACTGACTGACAAACCGAACTATCCCCTCCATCACCCGCAATTTGAGGTTGATGAAGCAGCCATTGTCACCGGCGCTGTCACCTTGGCCTATGCCGCCTACCAATATTGGAAACACCAAGTAAGTAGGTAAATTCGCTTTCCTTCAATTACCCACAATCAGATTGTGGGGTGGGTAATGGCTCAAAATTGCTCGGTGTAAAGTTTATTTGCGCCTACTTAATTAACAGAATTCTGGCAACCAAACCACCTTATCTTCCGCAATTCCCCTATAGCAGCCGCCAAATGTGCTAACGTACAATCAAAAATCCCCAAATTTCAACTATCGGGAGATAGATAACTGTGTCCGCTCAAGCACCTCCAACTCCCAATTACAAATGGTTTAGCTGCATTTCTAGCACTGTTTTCACCGCATTGTGCCTGTTGCCCCTTTTGGGCGCTGCGGGATACGCCCAAACTCCCCAAAATAGACCCATCAAAATCGGCGTAGTGCAGCGGTTTGGCACCAAAGCAACCGACAAACTGACGCTGAAAGCATTACCGGGCGACAGCTTAACATTGAGTTACAAAACTCCTCAAGGCATAGAAACCAAAACTGCTGCTAGCGTCAAGTTAGAAATAGCCCCGAAACCGCTGGAATCGCCCTTAGTAGAAGAACGAGTTGTTCTGAGCTCCCACCGCAGTTTCGAGAGTGCAGAAGATAGCGCCAATCAGTGGCGGGCCCAGGGAATAGAAGTAGAAATTGCTCAACCTTTTCGCTGGCAAGTTTGGGCGAAAAGAGATATTTACAACTCTCCTTTGGTGCGGCGCTGGCTGTTGCAAAGTTTGCAAGCTCAAGGGAACAAAACAGCTTTTTTGGATTCCAAAGTTTTAAAACAAATACCCCAGGCATTTTGGGTTTTAAACGGCTTTCGTTTCAACCGCAATGAGTTGGATGTGACTGCTGGGAAAAATGTGATTGAGGTATTGGAACAAACCACCCAAGAGGCGACAGCTACTGAACCAGAAAAAGCAATTCAACAAACTCACCGTTATGGCGGCAGTTTGCACCTGCAAAAAAATTCTTACGGCACTTATACTTTGGTGAATAAAGTGCTGACGGAAACTTATTTGCGGGGTGTTGTTCCTCACGAAATTGGGGCTTTTTCGCCTTACGCTGCGATTGTCGCTCAAACTATTTTGGCGAGAACCTACGCCCTGAGAAATTTGCGTCGGTTTGCTGTGGATAATTATGAGTTGTGCGCTGATGTTAACTGTCAAGTTTATAAGGGTTTGACCGAGGTTTACCCGCAAAGTGATAAGGCGATCGCCCAAACGAGCGGTTTGGTGCTAACTTACGAAAATCAGCTAGTAGACGCGCTCTATTCCGCGTCTAGCGGCGGCGTGACAGCCTCTTTTAACGATGTGTGGCAGGGCGCGGAACGTCCATATTTGCGATCGCTCGTCGATTCCCCTAATAATGTTTGGGATTTGTCGAAGCAGAGTTTGTCTGACGAAAACAATTTCCGCCGCTTTATCAGTTTGGAAAAAGGGTTTAATGAGGAAAAAGAAGACACATTTCGGTGGCGCGAACCCGCTTCTTTGACAGCGATTGGTGGATTTCTCAAACAGTATCTTCAGAAGAAACAGCACCCGCTGGCTAATTTGAAAACTGTCACTCAGGTGGAAGTGGTAGAAAGGTCGCCCGCAGGCCGAGTTTTGAAAATGAAGGTTCAAACTGACTTGGGCCCCATTGATATCGACAAAGACGAGATTCGCAATGCTTTTTACCCGCCGATTAGCACGCTTTTTTACCTAGAACCAATTTACAATCCCGACAAAACTCTCAATGGTTATGCTTTTGTCGGAGGTGGTTTCGGGCACGGAGTGGGAATGAGTCAGACTGGTTCTTACAATTTGGCTAATTTGGGCTGGAATGGATCTCGAATTCTGGGCTTTTATTTTCCCGGCGCTCAAGTTTTGCCTCTGAGCGATAACATTACATTTTGGCGCGAATAGTCGATCGGACTCGGCCTAATAGTCAGCGATTTAAATCATCGCCACTACACAAACAAAGCCCGCCTTTGCGGACTAAATATTAGCCGTTAAACTTTTAGATTTTAGACTTTGGATTCTAGATTTGTTTCACAGTTAATCTAAAATCTGCCATCTAAAATCTAAAATTATTTGGTCAGCTATCTGCTCAAACCGCTATGAATTCATAGCTGGGAGTGACAGACTGCTGGCGGCTTTGTTGCAATGTTAGACACAGAAACCCGGTTTCATAAAGTAATTGCGCTATTTCAGCTTAATTTGGGAAACCAGAAACCGGGTTTCTTAGGGTATCACGCAGAGCGTCCTTTCTTAGTAGAGCGATTCTTCTTGGTGAGTTTCGATCGTACAGTCAGACTTGGGATAGGCGACGCAGGTGAGGACAAATCCAGCCTCGATTTGGTCGTCATCCAAGAAAGATTGGTCGGATTGGTCAATTTCGCCTTTGGTGATTTTGCCGGCGCAGGTGGAGCAAGCTCCAGCGCGGCAAGAGTAGGGAAGGTCGAGTCCTGCTTCTTCAGCAGCGTCAAGAATGTAAGTATCGTCATCAACGTCAATGGTCTGGTTAATTCCTTCGGCTTCGCTGATGAGGGTAACTTTGTAAGTTGCCATGCACTAAATCCTCTCAAAAATTCAACAAGATTGATAATTTTTCCTAATGCAACCTTCAAGGCTCTATTAGCTTTGAGGTTAGGTCTTAGGTTCGTTCCCTCTATGATAGTAGGGGAAAGAAGCAAGGTTGCAACACTTATTTACAAAAAATTTGAATGGGATTAGTTATAACTTTTTCTAATTTCATCTTTATTACTTATACCTATCTTGGATTCAGCCTTGTGATACTGTTGCCGCAAGACTTGCGCTAAATAATCCAGTTTCTAGGAAAAATCCTGTTTTGAGCCCTACAGCACAAAAACCGGGTTGTTGGTATGCGGTGTGTCGATCGAGTTTCAGCAAGACTGGCTGCAAGGCAAGTCCCTGCCGGCGTTGAAATGTATAGTTAGATCGCATCAAGACTTGGGTGTTGAAGGCTCGATCGAATAAATCGCACCACAACCACAGCTTAAAATCGGGGCGATAGAACCCTAAACCCCTGCAGCACAAGCCTGTAACTATCTAAAATGTTAAATCTCAAATCCCATGACTAATATTGATACTCGCTCTGGTTTTTCGGTTAATTCTCCAATTCGCGTGGGGATTGTGGGTACTGGTTTTGCAGCTAAGTTGAGGGCCGAGACAATTCAAGCTGATGGGCGATCGAACTTGGTAGCAGTTGCGGGTCACTCCCCGGATAAAACCGCAGCATTTTGTCAAGGGTTCGGGGCAGAAGCTGCGGTTTCCTGGCGCAAGCTAGTAGAAAGAGACGATTTAGATTTGGTAATTGTCTGTACGGTGAACCGGGATCACGGGGCGATCGTCCTGGCGGCCCTAGAAAATGACAAGCACGTTGTGGTGGAATATCCTCTATCTTTAGACGTATCTGAAGCAGAAAGGGCGATCGAACTTGCCACCCAAAAGCAAAAACTCCTCCACATCGAACACATCGAACTGTTAGGCGGTTTGCACTCCTCAATCAAAGAATCTTTGCCATTAGTCGGTAAAGTTTTTTACGCCCGCTACATTACTATTACTCCTCAACATCCAGCGCCGCAGCGGTGGACTTATCAACATTCCCTCTTTGGCTTTCCGTTAGTTGGTGCAATTTCGCGACTGCACCGATTTACTGATTTGTTCGGGGAAGTGGCAAGCGTTAACTGTCAAGCTCAATTTTGGGACAGTCAGCCGGATTTCTACAAAGCTTGTTTGTGCAACGCACAGTTGCGCTTTGCCAATGGCTTTGTCGCTGAAGCTGTTTATGGAAAAGGAGAGACTTTTTGGCAGTCTGAAAACATTTTCACCATCTACGGAGAAGCAGGAACGCTGGTTTTTACTCCTGAATCCGGTCAATTAATTCAGGGAGAAAATCGGCGCAACCTCAAAGTAGGAACGCGGCGCGGCTTGTTTGCCAAAGACACCGATATGGTGTTGGAATATTTGTCAAACGGTACGCCTCTGTACGTAGATAATGCCAGTAGTTTGTACGCTTTGAAGGTGGCAGATGCTGCGAGGCGATCGAGCGAGATTGGGCAAACTATCGCACTTATAAATTCGTAAAAAGGAGCGAACAGGAGGTTATTTGAATTTGGGAAAAAACGCTTATAACTCATAAGACATTAGGACAACTCAGCTAAAAGTGCTGCTCAGCAAATCCGCAATCTGCCGATCGATATTGGTCTGGTGAAAACGCCGACTAGCCATATAGTAGGCCGATTGGGCGATCGCGCTCGTATACTCAGGCTGGGTATAACAGGTATTAATAACAATAGTGGTATAAAAGTAATGATGGCGATGGAGCTCGCCGAAACCGCCCTTCGTTATTAATAATCTTCATAACGTTTAAAAGGCTGATGGCTCCTACTGTTCCGACTTGTGGCGGAAGGGTAGGATGGTGCGGATGGCTCGATCTTTCCCCTACAAGTCACGTTCATCCATTCAGCTTCAAGGGGGCGTGATGTTAGAAAGTATGATCTGGATTTTATTAATGGGCTTTTTTGTCGGGCAGATTGCTCGACGGCTGAAAGCTCCTGCACTGGTAGGTATGGTGCTGGTGGGCATTTTATTAGGCCCGCAACTGGGAAATGTCATTAGCCCAGAGGTTTTGGGCGCAGCGAATTCCCTTCGCACCATTGCTGTGATGGTGATTTTGATGAAGGCGGGGTTAGGACTCGATCGCGAAAAGCTATCTCAACAGGGAACCGTGGCGCTGCGATTAGGCTTTCTGCCTGCAGCTTGCGAGGCCATCGCCATTGCTGTCGCTGCGATGTGGCTACTTCAGTTTGATTTTTTGACGGGGCTACTGCTAGGCTGCATCATTGGCGCAGAATCTCCAGCAGTAATTGTTCCCGGAATGCTGCGGTTAAAAAGTCTAGGTTGGGGAGTAAAAAAAGGAATTCCCGATGCCATTCTGACGGGAAGTGCCTTGTCAGATGTATTGCTTTTGCTGGTGTTTAGCCTACTGCTAGCATTTCTGTCCCAAGGGAAAGCTACAGCCATTACCTTACTGGGAGGAATCACCCTCAGCCCTCTGCAATTGCTGCCATTTCAAATCATCATCCAAATTACCTTGGGGGTGCTGTTGGGATGGGTTAGTGCTCGAATTTTGGTGTCACTATTAGTCAAGCAAAACTGGACTCAAACTGCGGTTCAGGACTCCCTAGTCGCTGCTGGCTTTGCCCTAGGGCTGGTAGTATCAGCCGAACATATTCCGGTTTTCTCTGGCTATTTAGCTGTCATGGCGGCGGGGTTTTTCCTGATTGAGTTGGATGCGCCTTTAGCACGAAGATTGCGGGGTGGCTTTGATAGTTTGTGGACGATCGCGGAAATTATTTTGTTTGTGTTGCTGGGAGCCAGTATTCAACTTAATGTATTAGGGAATACCTTGCTGGTTGGTTTGCTGGTGTTGGCGATTGGGACTCTGATTGGGCGATCGCTCGGTTGGTATCTTTCCACCTTGGGTAGTAATTGGACTGGGAAAGAACGGCTGTTTCTGCTACCAGGAAATTCCGCTAAGGCAACGGTACAGGCGGCGATAGGGGCGATTCCTCTAGCTCAGGGCATTGCTGGTGGCGAGACGATTTTGGCGATCGCAGCCCTCTCAATTTTAGTAACGGCTCCCTTGGGTGCTTGGGCAATTCCTACCTTTGCTCCCAAACTATTAGAAAAAGGCGAAGTTGACCCGACAAAAGTAGCGATTTCCGGTCGTCCAGTTTTTCTCGCAGCAGTAGACGCTTCCCCCTTAACAACAGATGTTTTAACTAAGGCCGCAGACTTAGCTCGGCGCAGTGATGGGGATGTGATTGTTTTGTATGTGGATAACCTGGGAGATAAAAAGGCGATCGCCCAATTACAAGAACAAGCACAACGACTCTTATCAGATATTTGCTATGAGTTCCTGAGTCTTTCTGGCACTGTGACTGAAGAGATTGTCCGCGTGGCGCAAGCTCGGCAAGTAACAGATATTGTGATCGGGAAACGAGGGCATCAACCTTGGGAAGAAGTGCTAGTAGGATCGGTTTCTCAAGCCGTCTTAGAAACCAGTCCTATTCCTGTCATTCTAGTGGAATGTCGTCATAAGGAATGAAAAATAAATAAGGTGACTAATAGAGCAATAGTTTACCTTGGAGCAAGGCTTCTGGGGTTTAATTGTGCAACTTATTGATTTTTAATTCCTAAGTTGAACACTCCAAAACAATAATCAGATTGTAATCGGGGACTGCACATAAACTGTAGGGTCTTCCATCGTAAAGACAATCCCATGGATCGAGAGCGATTTGGCAATTTTAGCCCTTGCCAACTCTAGTAGACGTTTACGCACTTCAATCGCATTATCTTGAGAACCTAAAATTGCAAAACTAACCCTTAATCTTTTTCCGGTTCCATCAGCCTGAGAGATATTTGTGCTGTTAGTATCAATCCCTGATAGGTAAGCGGTTTTTTCCATGATCACTTGCTGCACTAGGGCATATTCTCGTTCCCCTAAAACACTAGCAAAGTCCATATAAAATAACACCATGATTTTTTTTGCAAGAGTAACGTTTTCAATTTCTACACTTACAAGGATAGAATTGGGCATCACAATAATTGTGCCAGTACCAAGGGAGCGGATTTTGGTTGAGCGCAAACCAATACTTTCTACTTTTCCTAATTCTCCACCTGGTAAGCGGATGTAGTCACCAGTAACAAAAGGACGATCAAGATATAGAACTAAAGTCGCAATCAGTTGTTCGAGAATTTTTTGAGCAGCAAAGGCGACGGCTAAACCCACCAACCCCAAACTTGCCACCAATCCAATCAAGTCAAAGTTGAGGCTGCTGGCAAAGGCAACTAAAGCTCCAATAAAGATCAAGATATGAATAATGGTCTCAAACACTAGAATGGCATCATCACTACTAGGGCTAAATTTGCCGCCCAATTTGAATCCGTAGGTACGCAGGTAGCGGCTACTTAGTTTTACTGATAACCAATATAAGCTTCCAATTAAAAATAGATTGACAATCGGCTTTAGGAGATTATAAACGACTGGTACTAATGGTTCTAATAAGCTCACAGACCAACTGATACCAATACTGAGAACTGCAAATTCCAAAAGGCGATCGCTCGGTTGAACAATTTCTATATAGATAGTTTCTAGGGCAGGGGGAGCTAGTTTTTTAAGCGCTAATTTTACTAAATCTGTAGCGTAGTGGCTCAAGACAAAAGAGCCTCCTAGTGCTCCAAAAAATATCAGCCAGTCGGGTTGAGAAAATGGGGAAAGAAACTGATAGCGTAGACTGCGTAAGATGGGAAACCACTCGGAACTGACTATGGCGATCGCACCCCAGCTAAAACTAAAAAAAATCTTGCTGAAAATTCCAGTTTGAAACTTAAATATTCTGGTTGCTAGTCCCAAAAAAAGCCGCACTACGATCAGCGCTGCGATTACGCTCAAAATCCATAGACTTCTCTGCCAAAGATATTGGGGAGTGCGTTCTTTTTTAGCTTTGGCGATCGCTGTTTCTAGAATAGCCCGCCATTGATTAGCTTGTTGAGTTCGAGAAAACCCTGGCAGAACATCATTTGCTGTAACGGTGAGAAGGTAGTTATTATTTAAGGAAATAGAAGTAGCGCTGGTACTATCATCATTCTGTACATCAAAAGTTATGGGTTGATCAGTAGCGATCGCCTCCATGAGAATATTATTAGCAAATTGGGTGCGCTCCTTTGCTGTAAATCGCTCCAAAGCTTGCAAATTAAAAAGGGGAATCCCATCAACAACCACCGGAGCACTTCCATTAACAAAACCCTGACTAAAATTTTGAGCAGGATTTTGAGCCAAACTCATGGGAGTAAACACCAACAAACAACCCACTAAAAATAAGCTAGTCAGTTTAATTGCTCGCCTAATTACTTGTTTAGATAGAAATTGGGGCATCCACATAAATCGTTGGTTGGTTAAGGATAAAAGAAATATCATGTTTTTGAAGTTGCTTGGTAATTTTTTGGGTAGCCAAATCCAGCAATTGTCGTCTTAGTTCCATCGATAACTCATTAGAACCCAGAATAAAAAAGGAAACTTGAGCCTGATTTTCACTAAAAGAAACCTCTGTACTACGCCAATCTAAACCAAAAATATCCATAGTACAGTCCATCACAATTTGGCGGATCAATGCTTGCTCATCGGCAGATATTGATTTAAGAAACTCAAGTATCATTACAGACATGACTTTCTTTGCACCTGAAAAATTTTCAATGGTAGCTTGGGTAAGCGCATTATTCGGAATAATTGTGAGCGTGCCTTTACCAGAAGTGCGAATTTTGGTTGATCTTAAGCCGATACTTTCTACTCTACCAAAAGTACCTTGCTTACCCGTAGGCCCATCGGATAAGCCGATATAGTCACCAACAGTAAACGGGCGATCGAGGGTTAAGACAATCCCCCCCAAAAATTGCTCTAAAGTCTTTTGAGCGGCAAAGGCAATGGCAATACCTCCAATCCCCAAACTGGCAACTATGCCGACAACGTTGATGTTATGGCTAATACAAAAAACTAAAATTAACGTTACAGCGATCGCAAAGTCTCCAAAATACCGAATTAAGAAGATTGACTCGCCTTTAACTTTGGGGTTTGACTCAAAAGTTACTCCTAAAATTGTGGTGTTAAAAAATTCTCTAAATAGTCTTGACAGCATCCAGCCGCTAAGTATAGTGATGCCAATACTCAGGCAAAACTCGATTAAACTAAGCGATTTATTTTGAGAAATTAGAAGTAACATTACTTCCATTGCTGAGAAAGTCAGTAACACCAAAAGTATGTTTTTTGAGCCAACCACTACACGAATATAAGTTTGGGTTAATAATTCTGGAGCGAACAAACTTAACGGTAATCTTAAGATAGAAAAGAGCGCAATTCCCGCTAATGCAGTCACCACTCCTGCTACCAAAACAGAGCTTATTTGCCCTAAGCCATCGCCATTATTTAAAGCCAGTTCGGAGGCTATATAAAGCGGATTAATTGTTTCTGTCATAGCAAAGTTTAATCATTCAAGTTTCGGGTTGGTTCAAAGTCGGAATCTCGTGCAATGCTTGTAGCATTGGGTGCATTGTTAGCCCTTGCACAAATACCCAAAAGGCAACAACCCAGCCAATGTAAAATGCCACTATCTTACATTTTCTGCTTCCGCAATTACTTTGAGCGCAGTTGTTTTGATTAGGCTTTTGGTGGGGGAAGACAAATTTAAGCTGCATTTCTGACGGTCTTTATGATTGGATAGAAGTCATGATTTTTTTTCCAGTTTTCGGAATTTGGATTCCCCAGAGTAACCGTTAAAAAGGAAAATTAATTCTTCCCCTTTTTTAAGACGGATATTTTCTGCTTTTACGGCTTCTTCAATTGAGCCGATCATCTAGAGGGATGTTTCGGGTGTATCCGAAAACTCCTCATTGAGGATGCGATCGCATCCTTCTAAGGTATCTTATAATTATACTATTTTACCTGTCAAACCCGTAAACTGGGCCGTTGTAAAGAAAGGTTGTGTGAGAAAACTTTCTCAAGCCCGCGATGGGAATACAACTTTACGATGCCTTGCGATAATTCTTCTCAACCCAACTTCGCGCTCATATCTTTTAGTGCCTCATAGGTGGTGATGCTTTTGCGAACTAATGTGCATTGAGACTCGTTGGTAATTTATGCTGCAACTTGTGGATCATGCGATTGCGTACCCAAATCAATGCACGAAAACGAGCACCAAAGTGACTCTTCTTGCGCGATCGCCAGCACTAGAGTAAATCCTGCAATCGCGATCGCTAACCGCCTAAAAACTGCTTAATGTTAATATAGTTGGGCTTTCGGCTGTAGGTAATTTCTGCACCGTTATCCAATCCACCAGCCACGAAAGTAGAGATTTCCTGGCAAATTCCTCACACTAAAGTAACAAGCCCAAATAAGAGACTGGTAATTCTAAATTTCCTCAAAGCGAGTTTTGGCTCAGTTACAAAAGTCAAAAATTGAATTGTAGAGTGAGTCAATCGATTTTAGATTTTAGATTTTAGATTTTAGAGGCGACCCCACGGATAAATGCGGGGGCTTGAGGATTTCCGATTTTCGATTTTGGATTGATTCCACGGATAAATCCGGGGGCTTGTACAATCAAGAAATTCGTGATCAGAAGAAGTTATGGATTGATAAAAGAGCTGTCTATATCTTTCTTTTCGTCTAAATTTACCTGCTTTAATCGTTCTAAAGTGACAGATTATGGCTAACCCGATTTCATCGTTACCTTAATTACTCGCTCTCAAGAATTAGCTTTGCTTGCAAAAGTTCTTGATGCTTTTCTTCGCTGACACTGGGGTACTCAAGGTTCAGTTGCTTCAACTGAGTGTAAATGATGCCAGCTACTACAAGACGAGTGAACCATTTGCGATCGGCTGGGATAATGTACCAAGGAGCATAGTCCGTACTGGTGTGATTAAACATATCTTCATAGACAGCTATGTAGTCATCCCAAAAAGTACGATCTTTAGCATCATCAACAGAGAATTTCCAGTTTTTTTCAGGACGATTGATCCGTTCTAAAAAACGTTTTCGCTGCTCTTCCTTAGAAACATTGAGAAAAAACTTGAGGATGATCGTACCGTTATTGACTAATCGCTTTTCAAAGTTGTTGATTTCTTCAAAGCGCCGCTTCCAAATATCCTTGTCGATTAAACTAGGTGGAATTGGTCGCTGCTCTAGGATTTCTGGATGAACTCGTGTTACCAAGATTTCTTCATAATAAGAGCGATTAAAAATTCCAATCCGTCCTCGTTCTGGTAGAACTTTGGAACAACGCCATAAATAGTCATGATTTAACTCTTCTGTCGATGGCGCTTGGAAGCTATGCACTTGACATCCTTGGGGATTGATTCCTGACATTACGTGTTTGATCGTACTGTCTTTACCAGCAGCATCCATTGCTTGAAAAATGATTAGTACAGCATGGGTTTTTTGGGCATACAGAATATCTTGATATTCTGCTAAAGCTTTAATACCTTTCTTTAATTGACTTTTAGCTTTCGACTTCTTTAGATGATTGGCTTTGTAAGCTGGGTCATAGTCTTTTGTTAGAGAAATTCCTCGCTCTGATGGCATAATAATTTGCTGCTTTGGTGGAACAATAAAAGGACGAATCAAATCGTCAAGATTTTTGAGCGGAAATGGATTTAATGATGTATCATTTTTGCTCGGTTTATCGGACATACTTTTAACTCTCTAATGTCAAGGTAAATAGACTTGTTCTGACGGGCTTATATCAAATCAATCTGTTAGCATCGGAATTATTTATATCTATATTCTCGACCTCTGCGTTAATCAGCGTCAATCCATTATCATCTGCGACCCGATAAATTATCTTTTTTAAACCGCAGATACAGGCAGATAAACACAGATTAACGCAGATGAAAATTATATAAATTCCGGTTGCACCGTCCGTGGTTGACTGTTGACTCGATTTTACGCCGGACGATGAAGTGCGGATTTGATATTAATCATGCCAACGAATGGGACTTGACAACATTGCATAAATGGGATCGTGTTGCACACTTAATAACAATGGCAAACCCAAACCAGGTACAACGTATTCCAAGTTTATGAAGTAGGAATACCTGCTTTAATTATTCTAAAGTGAGAGGTTAGACCTGCTCGATCGCCTTCACAGCAGCAAGATACCACTACTTGACATCTTGGCGGTTTAACTCATCCGCAATGACTTCCTGGCTGCCACGTTCAATCATATCTGCATGACACCTTAGTGCGGTTTGATCTAGTGTCCGGTGAGTAAAGAAAGCGATCGCCCAAACAAATACTTTTTAGGTAAAATTACAGCGATCACCTATTTCATGCAAATAGTTTCTCCAACAAAACTTACGCAGACCAAGATTCGCGAAAGTCAGCATAGAGGGTCAATCCACCATCAATATAGAGCGTTTGTCCCGTAATGTAAGCCGCTTCATCTGATACGAGAAAGGCAACAGATGCTGCCATTTCCTCCGATGTGCCTGCCCGTCCCATTGGGATATGGCTTTCCACTACTGCCTTTTGTTCTGGATCGTCCGTCCAGCTTTCATTAATCGGTGTAATCGTTGCACCGGGCGCAATAGCATTGACACGGATGCCTCGGTTTGCATATTCCAACGCTAGGGTTTTAGTCAGATTTCCCATGCCGCCTTTGCTGATGGAATAGCTGATATACATCGGGCGGGGAATGATTTCATGCACACTCGAAACATTGATAATCACGCCAGGGCGTTGCTCACTCAATAGGTGCTTAATGGTTTCCCGCGCACACAAATATGCGCCCCGTAAATTGACTGCAATCACGCGATCGAATTCATCCGTTGGAACTTCATGTGAGGCGCTTTCTGTTTGAATCCCAGCGTTATTAATCAGGATATCGATATTACCGAACTGCTCGACAACCTGATTCACCATTTGCACGATGTCCTCTTCTTTAGAAACATCACCTTGAATCAGCAGCGTTTCAACCCCGCATTCTGCTGCCTGGCCACAGGCTTTTTGCATCGCCATTTCTTCAGTATCTTCTGCCTCTTCTAGGCTTTTGCGATAGTTAACGGCAATGTTGCAACCTTCTTGAGCAAGACGAATCGCGATCGCCTGCCCAATGCCTGAACTCGCTCCAGTAATTAGTGCGTTTTTTCCCTTTAAACCTTTCATAATTTCTCTCCCAGAGATTCACAACAAAATATCTTAACCGAAACCTCAAGCCAATTAGCTTCTACATCAACCAGAAGGTTGTTCTATCTTTTCCCCACGCATTTCATCAATATCCAGGAGGCCGATCGCCACGCCCGCGATCGGGATCGACAGAAAAACTCCGACCAATCCAGCGACTCGCGCCCCCACTAATAGCGCAAAGAACATAATGACTGGATTTATATTAATGGAGCCTTGCATAATACGGGGCATGAGTAAGTTTTCTTCAACCTGCTGTAAGACAATGCAACCCACTAAAACTTTCAAACTGAGCAGAATTCCTTGAGGCAGAATAATCAGGCAGATTAGGCTAATCCCAATCGTTGCGCCAATACCGGGAATCAGGTCAAATGCGCCTGCAACCGCAGCCATGACCAGTGCATAGGGAATACCCAGCAAAATAAACACCAGAAAGGTAGAGATGCCGAAGAAGATTGATAATAGCAACCTACCCCAAAAGAAACCCAGAAAATTCTTTTGAATTGCCCTGGTTAAATCATCGCGTAAGCCGGCTGGAAACAACCTCACGATCAGATTCCATAGTCGTCTACCATCTAGCAGCATAAAGAAGCCAACCACCGCAATCACAATCACATCTAGCAAGTTTAATAACACATTTTGCAGTGTGGAAAAACCAATGCCGATGATGCCGAGGGCTTGTTCGCGCAGTTGTGTCTCAAAGGTGCTGAAATCGACCGTAATATTGCGCTTTTGCAGAAACGATTGGAGTGTTTCCAACAGTGCGATCGCCGACTCTAAAAATTGAGGAGCCTGTCCCAATAACTGCTGTGCTTGGGAAATGATAGCTAATCCTAACGTTGCCATTAACCCACCTAGAATCAACAAGGCAAGTAAAAACACCAACACAACCGCTACCCAACGAGGGATGAAACGAGATACAAATTTGACTGGGTAGTTCAGCACAAAGGCGAGAATAGCTGCAAAAATAAAAACAATCAGAACCTTTTCAAAATATGTCAACACCTGCACGATCGCCCAGCCAAGCGCAAAGAGTAGCAGGTAGCGAATGAGTTGAGCATTGTTCAGATGTTCCCACATCCGATTGGTGTTAATTTTTGGATTGTCCATTACAGCCTGTCAACCTCTCCACCGTTCCTCATCCGCAGTATTAAATAAAAGACACACTGATGTCATCTACCTAAAGAGACGAATTGTAGAGCCTGTAGGGGGAGTTTTTCTCAGAGACAGTTCTCCCGGCCCAAAGATCGGTTGTCATGGCACAAGGAGATCAGCAAAAAAGGCTTTCTGCTGATTGTATGGTGGGAGAAGCTAGCGATGGGAAAGGGGTTTGCGCCCAAGCCTGAGCATGAACTGTTGTAGCAAGAGAATCTGTCACGGCTGCCGATCGCCAGCCAGCATTAAAGACAGTGTTTGCCACAACAAGAAGGGATGACATCAGTAGCGAAAAACGGCTGCGATCGCCTTGTCTTGAGGAACATTTTCTGGCTCTACGGCGTAAACATTACCACCATTGGTCAGGGTATGCAGTGCTGCTAAATCCAGCAAATCTTCGTCCCCTGCCTGATGTTGAGCGTGAATATGAACCGAATTCGCCTCCGGATCGAACACTCCCCAAACTTGCTCGCCAACGGGAACAAACAACGATTCAACGCGCTGGAAATAGGCAGCCGGCACAACCTGTTCGATCGTACTAGCAGTTTTTTCGGTGGCTTGTAGTTCCTGGTAGCGGGCGATCGTTGCTTCTTTTGCTTGCTCAAAATAAGGCTGTACAATCTGCCACGCTCTTGTATGCAGTTCCTCCGGTTTCAACATTTCTGGATTGCCTGTGATGCCGTCGGGCAGTAGGTGAGCGTAGGTGTTTGCCTGCTGATAAATTGGCAAGAGATAATCAACCCCTGCCAAAATTAGTGGCGCTTGCTCGTTTTTTAAGAAGGATTCTAGCCCCTTGCTAACTTGGCGGAAGTAACGCAGCAGTCGATCTTTTTGGTCATCGTTACCGGCTCCCTGTCCATGAAATATGGCAGAACCATCGCCACCACTGCTGCCTTGTGAGCTCGCCGTATGAAACTGCAGGCTTTTTTCTGGATCGTCATACTGCAATGCTTCTGCAATGCTGGTGGGTACATCAGTCAACTCAACCTCGTTGACGTGATAACGAGTTCCCTGAAACAATCGAACTTGATTTTGGCTTAGTGCCAGAATATAAAACTGCCCATCTCCAGACAACAGTTGCAGCAATGGTTTGAGGTGGAAGCGATCGGTAACTACCGTTAATTTTGGGAAGGAGATCGGCAAGCAGTAGTAGCGGAAGTGATTGGGAGATAGCAGAATTGCTAGTCCATCGCTTTGATGCTGCCAGAATTCATAGGTATCTAGCTCGTGAATCGGTTGCAGCAACTGTTTGGCATCCTGTTCACTCATTCCCATCGCCAGCAATTGTTCTTCGGCTTGCCGTACCAGATTCTTGAACCGAATTGGATTTTGTTGGGTTTCGGCTCCTAAACGCTCCATTGGCGTGTAGATCGAAATACAGGTTGAGTTTGATTGTGTGGCTAAAGTTGTTAATTCATCAAGGGCTAATAAATTCATTTTGTACCTTTGTTCAATGTTTCTTTCAAGCTTTTCTCAGCGGTAGGACAGGCTGAATGTCTTTTCTGGGACATCTGCTGTTTTCTGATTTGTCCTGAGAAATTTCGGAGAGTAACTTCCCTGACGGTCAGAGTTGGCCTCAGAGATGTGGTCAAGATTAGTCGCTTAGCGAGCGCGCAACTTTCCGATAGTAGTGTCTAGCAACTTTTTCATTTTCTCGGCAGCACCGCTGATGGACTGCTGCAATATCTGGCCTTGATCGCTGACTGCGATTGGCTGATGGTTAGCGAGACGGACTTCGATCAAACAGCGTTTATCATTAGCGCCAAACTTCTCGCTGCTGTTCTCATCGCTAAGGTGAACTTCCACCCGTGTAATATGCTGGCTGAAGCGATCTAAGGTGTCGTTAATTATGGCTTCTACCTGTTGAGACAGCGCCTCGTTGCCTTCGATGTTGGCATCAGTATTGAGCTGAACTTTCATGTGTCTATCCTCTTCTAATAGCTGTCTTATGGGAGTGGTGCGATTAGCGCCCTTTTCCCTGCATACAGCATCGTGTCGATCGGTTTAATCAACCCTTGTTCGACAACTCGTTCCCTTACGATCATCGACCTTTCCGTGACCGAAGTGGCCTACTCAAAGGTAGATAGTGACACGCTTAACCCATAGCAAGCGATCGCACAATTAAAATCAGCCTTTCAGCATAGGTTTGTCCAGAATTTTCGATTCTCACTGTCTGCATTCCCATCATGGTGCTTGCACGACTAGACCTCTTGCAAAATAATTTTATGCTATAATAAAATATTTTTTTAAATGATGGAGTTCCAAGTTTTAAATGTAGTGGCAGCGCAGATGCGTCTGCTGCGACGCAAACTGCAAGAAAACGGCTACGATCAGCTAATAGAAACTGTTTATGGGCTAGGATATCGTTTTAATCCTGCAAACCAATCATCATAAATTTGACAGGCTCGGCTCTTAACAATTCGCTGCCGCTACACAGCGGTGCGTGTAGAAAAGCACTGCATAGCGGCAACCAGCAATACAACGAAATACTTATGCCATTGCCATCGACATATTCCGGCAAGTCTCAGCACAACGCCGGCACATCTCGGCACAGGCTTTCATTTGAGCATCGTCACCCATCCGTTCACAGCTTTCAGCGCATCGCTGACACAATTCAGCACAAACGCCGCAGGTATGGGCATGGAGGTTCGAGCCTCTGAGCATAAAATTAGCGCTAGTTTGGCAAATCTCAGCGCAGTCGAGCATCAGCCGAATGTGATCCTGTTCTGCGTGTGCTCCCCCCATTTTTAAGCAGTAAGTGACAGCCGTATTCAAGCAAATACTGTGGCAGTCTAAGCAGTTTTGAATACACTGCTGAACGTCTTGGTTAACTTGGTTTAATGTCAAATTGTGTGTCATGTTTTTAACCTCTTTAACTTATTCTGTTGAGTGTAAAGGCGTAATCACCTTCATGGCTTCACCTTAAGATCTTGAATATCCCCTCACATCTATCTAATGAGGGAAGACTCATTTATTTCTATTGAGCTAGGGGGATTTCACACTAATTTCATTTTTATCTGATAACTAGACCTCTTGCAAAATAATTTTATGAGATAATAAAAAATTGGCTTAAGGGGAGTAGATTGCAGGTTATAGCTGATTTTCAGAACCTTTTACTAAAAACAGCATAAAATGCTAAAAAGGTATTTTGTAGTTACACAATAAATCAATCATGAACAATCGATTACTTCCGCAAAATTCCTTATTAGTAGGTTGGGTTGAGGGACGAAACCCAACCTACAGAATAAAAAAATATATAGCGCTTATCAAAAAAGTGAGGTATGCAGAGGAGAGATTAGCAGTTGTTGATTAACAATTACCAATTACCAATTACCCACGATACCTCATTTTACTGAGAAGTGCTATATATCTTATTAATTTGATTTATGCTTACCTAATTATTGAAATTTCCATGCAATCAGACCGACAAGCCCAATCAGACCTAATGCTCTACGAAAGTAATTAACGCCTTGAAACAATTCTTCCCAAGCCCAAGTAAACAAAGACCCAAAGCCTACTATCTGCAACCCTAAATTAATTTTACCATTTGTAACAATGAGCGTTAATAAACTAGCTACAATCCCGACACTCAGTGGTAGATTTGGCATTTGAGCTATAACAATTTGGCCTTCGCTGTCGCGGAATGTGCGATCAAACAATGTATTTTCCATGAGTTTCTCCTGTAAATGTAATAAACAGAACTAGGTTAACAGTAAATACTCCAGACACTTTTTGGAACGATACTAGAAGCTTTACAGAGCAAGCATCATAAAAAAGTCAAATTAAATGCAAGTCAGGACTGGAGATGACATTGATTTAATTATCCACAGTGGCTCAAAATCCTAGAAAATTAGCCATTGAACCCTAAGAAAAACTGTCAACATTATTTAACTGTTCAATATGAGATTTATCCTGGATCAAGTTTTTTGGAATTCGCTATTATGAATTTATTAAACTTTTTTTAGCCATCCTTTTAAAGGTTTTTTATTTGACTTTTTAGAGGGTATTTTTATAGTAAGATTCAAAATTTTAAATTTCATCTCTCGGTTGGAATAGTTTAGAGTAAAAGGTGATCTATAATTGGACAGACATCATCGTTTCTCTAGTATCGCATCGAGCTCGATCGACCTCATGCTCAAATCCAAGGTCAGCAATTCACAGGTCTAAACCTTTTCGTCAAGCAGGCTTGAACCTCTGTTGGCAGTGCAGTAATTTCTGTTGGCAGAGCTTGAATTGATGGTGTAGCCGCTATTTCTGCTCGATCGCTCTCAGCATCCTGACGCACAAAAAATGTGGCCAGCGTTGCTGTCAAATAACCACCTAGCGCGATCGCACACAACGCCAGCAAAAAACAAAGCACCCGCCCTTGGGGTGTCTTCGGAAAGTAATCAGAGGCGATCGTGCTCATCAACATTGCAGTCCACCACAGCGCAGTGCCATAGTCATTAATGCCACCAGTACCATTAGGAAGTTCGCGCTCAAACGCATAAATTCCAGCCGCGCCAATTAGAGTGACGATCGCTCTGGGGGGGTGACAAAGAGGCTATTGAGATAGACCGAATCAGGGTTGCAGCCCGCATACCTTGTTGATCAAAGCGGCGTTTATTTCGAGTTAACTTGATTAACTGTTCCACCTCATCAGAATATTGTTCGAGATAATTAACCCACTTTTCTCCATCTTGCGCCAACACCAAATGTACTCCGTCTTCGATATCTTTTTTTAGGTTCTTGACTAAGTAATTAATGGGCACCAAATTAATTGGATCTTTAAGTTCGGTAAATCTCAAAAACTTTGTAATTTACGTCGCCGACTTTCGGCTGTAATTAGACAGGGAAAAGAGGAGGGAGAGCCGTTCTAATCTCACTTGTTTTTCTGATTGCATCAAGGATGGCAAGGTTGTCATCACCAAAGACTGAGATGGCGTCAGGTATTTTTGTAAATGAGTCTGGTAGAATCTTCGTATCATTATTTTTTTCGATAAGCAAGCGTGTAACAATTCTGCTGCCTATCTTTTTTGACCACAAGTTTGCTCAATCCTTACTAACTATGGGTTTGCGGCGCGTTGCCACCCCCCCCATGAGGCACAATATTCATCAATAAAATTGATGGTGGGTCGAGATGGGCGGGCTTCATCCATAGACAGCAACAGAGTTGGGGTCGTTTTCGGCTATTATACTCCCATCAGAGTGATACAAGAGCAATAAATTGCCTATTGAAATTGTCGAAAGGGTTGTGGGGTATGAGGTGTAGGGTGTAGGCGTATGCAAATTAAATTCCTATTAACTTATGCTAGGTATCAATGTCGGGAGAAGTCAATCGATTTTAGATTTTAGATTTTAGATTTTAGATTGAAGCATTGACCCCACGGATAAATTCGGGGGGCAAGTTTCATCGGATACAGGTTTTTTATCTCTCCACAGATGAATCCGGGGGCTTGTATCCTGGATGCTTTCGGTCACTATACTTGGTAAATCAAGGATGCCCTTATCACCTGGACTTTTCAGAAAAATTTCCCTACAAATAATGCTAATTGTTCCATTTGTTGTCCAAACAGTTGGAGCAGTGGCTGTTGTTGGTTATCTTTCCTATAGAAACGGTCAAAAAGCAGTAAATGATGTAGCTACTCAGTTGCGGAATGATATTAGCGATCGCATTAAGGAAAATCTAACTTATCTGGTTGCTATTCCCTTTCAATCCTTTGAAAACTATGATGCAGCCCTGAGCCAAAACCGCATCTATCTGAATAATGGGAGAGATGTAGAGAAGTTTCTATGGCGACAACTCCCTGCCTTTCCCCTTGTTGCTGCCGCAGCTTTTGTTACCCCCAATCAGGAGTTTTTTGCTGGTGAGCGGCAGGATGATGGCGCGATCGTCATCCGTACTTCGGAGGTAGAAAATAACCACACTTTGACTACCTATACCACCAGTCCAGAGGGGGAACGCCGGGAAATTATCAACGCCGGGAAATCTAACTTTGACCCCCGCAAACGCCCCTACTATAAAATTCCAGTCCAGCAAAAGCAAGCTGTTTGGGCAAAACTGTATCCTCACATTACAGGTAAATACCTATACATTGCGGCTGGCAAACCCATATATACAAAGACTGGAGATCTTCAAGGAGTGTGGATGACCAGCTTAAATCTGGTAATGTTTGGGGATTTTTTAAGTAAACTCAAAATCGGTAAAACTGGGCAAAGTTTTATTCTGGAACGTTCTGGAGAAATGATTGCCACTTCTACAGGGGAAAAGCCCTTTCAATATTACCCAGACAAGGTTGTCCAACTGCCAGAGCAACGAGTTGAACGACTCAAGGTTGTCAATAGTAGCAACGCCCTCACCCAAAAAGCGAGTCAAGCTTTGCTAGAGCAATTTCATGATTTTCAAAATATCCAAGCATCTCATCAACTGAAATTTACCGTCGATGGTAAAAATTATTTTGTCCAAGTCGATCCTTTTCGAGATAGTAAAGGTATTGACTGGTTGGTGGTGGTGACTATTCCAGAAGCAGACTTTATGAATCAAATTAATGCCAATACTCAGACTACAATCCTGCTCTGTTTAGCAACTTTGATTTTGGCAATTTTGGTGGGTATCCTGACCGCTCGCCGGATTATTCATCCTGTGGAGCGGCTCACCACTGCTTCAGAAGCGATCGCTGAGGGCAATCTCAACCAACAAGTGGAGGTTAGCTCCATTGTTGAACTTGGCAAATTAGCCAACGTTTTTAACAGCATGACCAAACAACTGAAGGATTCTCTAAATGCCCTCCATTTGGCTAATGAAGAGTTGGAAGCTAGAGTGGAGCAAAGAACTGGAGAACTGCGCCAAGAAAAAGAAAGGTCAGAACAATTACTTTTGAATATCTTACCTGCGGAAATTGCCGATCGCCTGATGCGGACTAATGAATCCCCTGCTGAACATTTTGAAGAAGCCACGATTTTGTTTGCGGATATCGTAGGTTTTACTAGCATCTCAGCCCGGATAGAGCCGTTGCAATTGGTAGCAGGTTTGAACCAAATTTTTTCTGCCTTCGATCAACTCACTGAAAAGTATGGCTTAGAGAAAATTAAAACCATTGGGGATGCCTACATGGTAGTTGGTGGTTTACCCGTTCCTCGACCGGATCATGCCGAAGCGATCGCCAACATGGCGTTGGATATGCAAGTCTATATGCAAGACGTGCAGAATATTTTTGGAGAATCTCTACAAATTCGGATGGGGATTAATACGGGTCCTGTAATTGCTGGAGTAATTGGGATTAAGAAATTTATCTATGACCTTTGGGGTGATGCAGTGAATGTCGCATCAAGGATGGAATCCCACGGCAAACCGGGATACATTCAAGTCACCGATGCGACTTATCTCAAATTACAGAATAAATACTTACTAGAACCCAGGGGCGCGATCGAGGTCAAGGGAAGAGGAGAAATGATGACCTATTGGCTTTTGGGTCGGCGGGGAGGAATATTAGCCACTAGCACTCGATAGGTGAATAACTGTTAAAATAACCTTAACTAAGGGTTATTTTAACTCAATGTTATTTATTGAATTATCTAGGAGATAAAACTGCCTATGCTAGCACCTTTCCTACTAAGGTAACGAGAGTGCTACGCGATCGCTATCACATTATGCAAGAGGAGCAAACCGCTTTAACAACAGAGCAGGCACAATGACTGGAATCCCTGCACCGATACAAATGAGAGCTTGGATAAAACTAAGCGGTTGGGTAGCAAATAGCGGGTTTATGAAAGTCAACTGGCTAAAGAAAACTTGAAATATAAACACGGCAACCACACCGATCGCAGGAATATAAGCAATTTCTTGAGTGCGATCTTTTAAATACGCAAACAGAGATGGAATACATTGGCTAATACTCAATAAGTAAAATGTTTCTGCGGAAACCAGCGTATGGACTGCCATTGTCCGAGCCAAATTGATATTACCTGTGGCTTGCGAAGCCCATTCAAAAATTCCAAGTACAGCAATGAGATTGAAGATGGAAATAATCAGGATGCGCCACAGCAATTTTTTCGTTAATAGGGGTTCATTGGGACGGCGGGGCGATCGCTGCATAGTCTCAGCCGATTTGGGCTCAAACGCTAGAGTGGCACTAAGGGCTACGGAACTCACCATATTCACCCAGAGAATCTGCACGGGCAAAATTGGCAAGGTGGTACCAGCCAAGATTCCCACCACTATGGTCAGCGCTTCTCCACCATTGACGGGTAGGATAAACCCAATGGTTTTCAGCAGGTTGCCATAAACGGTGCGTCCTTCTTCTACGGCGGCTTCAATGGAGGCAAAGTTATCATCGGTCAACACCATATCTGCTGCTTCTTTAGCAACTTCCGTGCCTGTAATCCCCATCGCTATGCCAATATCTGCCTGCTTTAGTGCTGGGGCATCATTGACCCCATCTCCGGTCATGGCAACAATTTCGCCCTTGGACTGCAAAGCTTCTACCAGTCGCAGTTTCTGTTCAGGAGCAACCCGCGCAAACACATTACTAGCTTCAACGGCATTCGCCAGTTCTCGATCGTCCATTTCTGCCAGTTGCTTCCCAGTGAACACTAGGGCATCTTCTTCGTGGCCCAGTCCCATTTTACGGGCGATCGCGGCGGCAGTTAGGGCATGATCGCCCGTGATCATCTTGACTTGAATTCCCACAGACTGACAGGTTCGCACGGCGGCGATCGCTTCGGCTCTGGGTGGGTCTATCATGCCTTGGAGTCCCAGAAAGACTAGATAGTCGTCAATATCTTCGCGATCGATCCCCTGCTTTTGGGCAGAGATTTCTTTCTTAGCAAATGCCAGTACCCGTAAACCTTGGGATGCCATCCGATCGACAACTTGCTCAATTTCCTCTAGATTTAAGTCGATGTTTTGACCATCTGCATCAATTTGGTGATGGCATTGCTTGAGAATAGACTCTGCCGAACCTTTAACATAAATCGTGTGGCGATCGGCTAGTTCTCTTTGCTGATGCAAGGTTGCCATATATTGAAACTGCGACTCAAAAGGAATTGTATCTAGTCGCGGTTGTTCCTGCTCTAGTTCTTGCAGTGTCAACCCTGCCTTTTGCGCCGAGACAATCAGTGCCCCTTCGGTGGGATCGCCTGCTACAGATAACTGCCCCTCTTGTTCTTGGAGGTGAGAGTCATTGCACAATAAGCCACACTGCAAGCATTCCTGCAATATGGGGAATTGACTTACCTCTACGGGGTGATCGTTTTGTAAAATCGAGCCTGACTCTAGATAGCCCACCCCACTAACAGTGTAGGAACTCCCCCCAGCATAGATAGCTTGGACGGTCATCTGATTTTCGGTGAGAGTGCCTGTTTTATCCGAACAGATTACCGTCGTACTACCGAGGGTTTCGACGGCGGGCAGTTTGCGGATAATCGCGTGTTTCTTGGCCATCCGCTCCACCCCCAGCGCTAGCGTCACTGTCACCACGGCTGGGAGTCCTTCGGGAATGGCACTCACGGCTAGGGCAACTGCGGCCTTGAACCCGTCTGTCCAGCTTCCTCCTTTGCCCATCACTACAGCAAAAATGAATGCTGCCAACCCTAGAATGACGTACAGCAGACTCTTACTAAATTGCTCAATCTTGCGAGTAAGTGGTGTTTCCAGCCCAGTGCTTTGATCCATCAGTTGCGAAATTCGCCCTGTTTCGGTCTGGTTGGCGATGGCTACCACAATTCCTTTTGCCTGCCCAAATGTCACCAAGCTTCCGGCATAAGCCATGTTGCTGCGATCGGCTAAAACCGTTTCAGCGGCTAGGGGTTCGGTTGCTTTTTGGACGGGAACAGATTCCCCTGTCAATGCAGATTCACTCACCTGCAAGTCACGCACATTAACTAACCGCACGTCAGCAGGCACTTTGTCACCGGATGCCAGTAATACCACATCGCCAGGAACCAGTTCGCGGGAGTTGAGCCGAACCTTTTGCCCATCTCGAATCATGGTGGCTTCAGTGGTGACAGATTTGGCTAGGGCGGCGATCGCATTTTCGGCTTTCGATTCTTGGATAAAGCCAATCACGGCGTTAATCAACATCACGCCCAGAATCACCCCCGCATCCACCCAGTCCTTTAGCAGCAGGGTGACGATGCCAGCCACTAACAAAATATAAATCAAGGGTTGGTTGAATTCCATCAGGAAACGGACGATCGGGCTTTTCCCTGCTTTCCCTTTGATTTCATTGAAACCATAAAGTTTCTGACGTTCAGACACCTCTGCTTCTGACAATCCCGCTTCTAAATCTGTCCTCAGATATTTCTGAGCATCGGCAACAGATTGCTTATGCCATTGCTGTTGAGTGAGATTGTCAATAGTAGAAGATGTCATGCTCAGATGCTTGAATAAATTTAACCGCCTTATATTAACCTCTGTTAGGGATAATTTAAGACTGTCTTTGGGAGGGTTTTTCAGGCGAAACCTCTCTCAGATTTAGAGTATGTCTGCGGTCGCACTCGATCGATCGGTAAACTCCAAAAAGTAGAGACAATCGCAGTACCATCGGGATGAATACACTTAAAGGCGATCGCCTGCCAGGAATTTCCGTTGTGATCTCGCAGGTTTTGCCGGGATGGGTAGAGCATTTGCGCTGGATATTCTTCGATTTACGTCACAGTAGCAAACTCCGCGTCCTAAACCTACAAACAGCGGGTCTAAATCGAGCGCAGCCGCTCTGGTTGCAGGGAGTTTCAAGCTAAATCCAACTACGGCCAGAAAGCCGTAATTCTTAATTGTAGCTCATAGCATCGGAAAGTGCTGTAAATCGAGCGCATTGATACTGTTGCTTAATCAGTTCAAGAGTCCGATTATCTTGATTCTGATTTTTGCTGCGGTGCTATTGATTTTCCTTCAACAGGCGGCAGATGCCATATTTTGGGACACTCAGCCGGATTTCTACAAAGCTTGTTTGTGCAACGCACAGTTGCGCTTTGCCAATGGCTTTGTCGCTGAAGCTGTTTATGGAAAAGGACAGAATTATTGGCAGTAGGAAAACATTTTTACCATCTACGGAGCAGAATAAACGCTGGTTTTTACTCCAGAATTCGGTCAATTAATACAGGGAGAAAATCTGCCCCCTATTAAAGTAGGAACGCGGCGCGGTTGGCTTGTAAAAGATACAGATAGGTGTTGAAATATTGGTCAAGTGGTACGCATTTATACGTGAATAATGTCCGTAGTTTGTAGGCTTTGAAAGTAGCAAAGGCTGCGAGGCGAGCGAGCGAAACAGGGAGAAAGGTAGCGATAACGAGTAAGCCATGAAACTAACAGCTTAGTCGAGAATTTATTTTTGAGCTAGCTTGATTGTGTTTTTTAGTTTATTCTGGGTTTAGTAACTATATATTATTAAGTCGGGTTGAGGGATTGTTGTTTTGTGCTGGAGTTTTTTTTAGATGTCCGATCTATTTACCCACGGTTATGCGCTGTTGATTGGTGTTGGTAATACTGCTGACCCCAGGGGATCGCTTCCAGAAACAGCCAAGGATGCTCAAGCGCTCAAAGATGTGCTCACTGACGCAAATTTTTGTGCATATCCCAATACCCCCGATCATGTCCGGTTGTTACAGAACCAGCGTGCGACTCGCAGTGCCATTTTGGATGATCTGGACTGGTTAAAAGGATCTGCAGAGGCAGACCCAGAGGCCACGATCGTCATTTACTATTCTGGGCATGGTATGTTTGACCTCGCCAGTAATGCTTACTACTTACTCCAACATGATTTTGATGGGCAAGCCATTCCACAAACAGCCCTTTCAGCCCAAACATTGAGTGAGAAGTTACGCAATATCAAGGCTAAACGTCTCTGGGTCATCATTGATAGTTGTCATGCGGAGGGGATGGCTACCGCTAAGAATAATCTGCCCGCAGACTTTTTGCCTACAGCGTTGCCGAAAGGGGTGATTGATGCCCTGAAGCAGGGGGAAGGCCGGGCGGTGTTCACCTCATCACGAGGAAATCAAAGTTCTTGGGTGCGTCCAGATCGCATCCTCAGTCTCTATACCTATCATCTGATTGAGGCGCTGAAGGGAGCGGCAAATCAACCGGGCGATCGCCTCGTCACAATTTCCAACGTCATGACTCACTTGGGAAAAACGGTTTCAGAGAGTGCCCGTAACCTCTGTCACGCAGAACAAACCCCGTTTTTTGATGCAGCGACGGAGGATTTCCCAGTGGCACTGTTGCGCGGCGGCAAGGGACTGCCCAGCCAAACCCAGAGTCCAGAGTTGCCTAGGGTGATGACAAATCAAGAGGTGATGACCCCTGCCTTGGCAATGGCGAAGCGATCGCTGGCTTTTCTAGAAGAACAGGCTGCTGGCTATGGGAGGCTGCAAATGCCAGGTCATCTGCGGATTGAACTAGAGGAAAAACGGCGAGAGGTGGCAGAATTGGAAGCAAGATTGAGAGATGGGGAAGTCAATGGATGATTGCGCTGCTTTGGAAGAAACACTGGCTATTGCCCAAACGGTGCTTGCAGACTTAGAGAAAAAGGCAGCAGGCTACACCAGCCTGACAAGGCCGTCAAATCTAAATATCGAACTGAAGGACAAACGCGAAGAAGTTGATAACCTGAAGGCACGATTAGAAGCGGCACAATTAGCAAAGAAAAAGACTCAGCAGTCAGCTCAGTCCGAGATGAATCGTCAATCTCCGATGCGATCGCGAGTGCCAGATAGACATTACATTGAACGAGAGGAGGCGAAAAAGCTGTTAGAACGCTTTGCCTTAGCACTCAACGAATATGAGGGACAACCCTTGCTATTCAATCTTTGCGGAACTGGCGGAGTTGGTAAAACAACGTTACTGGGGCGGTTAAAGGATGCCCATGCAGGCAAAGTTGATTTTCTGGAGATTTGTTTTGCGAAAACGCCTGATATCGAAACTCCCCTAAAATTGATGCGAAAGGTACATGAGCAGGCTGTTGAGCGTTTTGGAGGTGAAACGATCACTGATTCATTTAAACAAAAAGAGCAGCAGTTTGAGTTAACTCTATACAAGTTGAGTCATGAGTCAATTGATGGTAAAACAACTAGCAGCGAAGAAGCAAAGAAGATTACAAGCTGGTTTCAACGCTTCATCTGGCTACGCCCAATAGGCTTGACCTCCACCTCAAGTAAGCCGACATCTTTTAATGTTTCAGGGGTAGGTTTTTCTGCATTATCGGCGATCGGAGAGGATGCAGACAGCTTGCAAGAATCGATCGAGCAGCGAGTGCGGAATCACCCTGCGACCAAAGACCAGCCTGAGCTACAGGCTCTTATGTTACAGCCTGTTTCCAAACTGACGCAGGCATTTGCTGAAAGTCTGATGCAAATTGCCCACAGCAGAGGACGATCGCTGGTGCTGATTTTGGATACCTATGAAAAAGCACAGTCTTACCTGAATCAATGGCTGTGGCAGTATTTGGTCGAAGATACTGCGTTGTCTTCTGAACCAGTAAGGCTCGTGGTTGTAGGGCGGCGATCGCTGCAAGCAGATGAGGGTTGGCGCAAGCTCAACCAGGATCGGAAGTTGCTCCTTGAGGTGCCACTTAAGAAGTTTAGCAAGAAGGATACAGAGGACTATCTCAAGCAAATTGGCATTGAAAATGGCGGTATACGCGCCAAAATCTACAAGGCAACACAGGGATTACCCTATTATCTAGATTGGGTACGGAAGCAACTAGAGCAAGGTGAAAAACCTGATTTTTCCAAAGGAAACCAAGCGATCTCTGATTTACTTTTGCAGGGGATAGAGCGCCGGAATCGGAAAGTTTTGTATGTGGTAGCTTGTTGTCGATGGTTCGATCTGGCGATGATTCAATATTTGCTTGGAAGTGTTGAATTAGGCTTACAACAAGATGCGGATAATGCAGAGGGTTACTTTGAATCGTTGAAAGACTTAGATTTTGTTGAGTTTACCAAAGGGCACTACCGCTTAGATGATGTGGCGCGGGATGTCTTTCGGCAGTCCTATTTTCAGGAGGATCAAACTCAGTTTCGCAAAACTCATGCTTTACTAGCCGATTACTTCCAGAAACAAGCGGATGATCTTGTTACTCCTGAAATGTTTTTACCCGATCAGTATGAGGATGAGGGGTGGCGAGAACTGATGGCAGAGTTTCTCTATTACAATCTTTTTGGCAAGGGAAAGGAAGGACTCCAAAAATATATTGAACAGGTCTTTACCGCAGTTTATCTGCAAGTACCAGATGTATTTATGGCTCCCTTTGCTTTCATTCGTGCAGAGATGAGTGAAGAGAACCTGAATCTGCTTCCCAAAGCGACAGGCAAATTTTTTGAAGATTCGGGAATAGTTATTAGCTTTGGCGGGATTTTGATATATACAGACCCAACAAACTACAAGATTAAATTTGAAGGTGAGAATACTCCTTCGGAACAAGCAATTGAGGAATTGGCCAAACAAATTAAGCTATCTATTCAATCCCTGTTGGGATATGTTGGCGATCTCAAGGATAGTCTAGGAAAGTGTGCAGGACTGATATATAAGTCTTTACGTTGCAATACATTCAGAGAAAGAACTGATTCACTGTTGCAAGCGAAAAGCCAGTGTGAAAAATTAACTCACTGCCATCCGAAACTGATGTATGCTCTTTTTTCAACTCTCGGTGGCTTACTGCTAAGTGCAGAACGTTACAAGGATGCACTGGATTGCTATCAGGAAGCACTGGAGTTAGACCAAGGTAATGCATCCACTTTTCTTGGGCAGGGTGTTGCTCTAGACCATCTAGAGCGATATGAGGAAGCGCTGGAAAGTTGTCAAAAAGCGATTGACCTCGATCCTGAATATGTTGATGCTTGGGTAAATCGAGGGGTTTCACTCTATAAGCTAGGGCGACATGAGGAAGCGCTGGAAAGTTTGCTAAAAGCGCTAGATCTTGCTCCTAAATCTGTTGATGCTTGGGTACATCTAGGGGCTGCACTACTTAATCTAAAGAGATATGAGGAAGCGCTCGAAAGTTTCCAAAAAGCGCTATACCTCGATACTGAATCTGTTGATGCTTGGGTAAATCGAGGGAATACACTCTTTAATCTAGAGAGATATGAGGAAGCGCTGGAAAGTTATCAAAAAGCGCTAGGCCTCGCTCCTAAATCTGTTGATGCTTTGGTAAATCGAGGGGCTGTACTACTTAATCTAAAGAGATATGAGGAAGCGCTCGAAAGTTTGCAAAAAGCGCTATACCTCGCTCCTAAATCTGTTGATGCTTTGCTAAATCGAGGGAAGACACTCAATAATCTAGAGAGATATGAGAAAGCGCTCGAAAGTTTGCAAAAAGCGCTATACCTCGATACTGAATCTGTTGATGCTTGGGTAAATCAAGGGATCTCACTCTATAATCTAGATCGATATGAGGAAGCGCTTGAAAGTTATCAAAAAGCCCTAGACCTTGATCCTAAATCTGTTAAAAATTGGGTAAATCAAGGGATTGCTCTCCTTTATATAAAGCGATATGAAGAAGCTCTTGCTGCTTGCGATCGAGCTTTTGAGATTGATTCTAAGAATCATCAAGCACTGAACACTCAAGCACTAGCATTAAGTCTTCTCAAGAATTTTGAGAAAGCTATTACAGCTATTGATGAAGCAATTAACTTAGAGCCTAAAGAAGTATTATACAGGGGTAATCGTGGCATTATTTTGGCTAGGGCTGGTCGATACACAGAAGCCCTTGCTGAGTGTGAACAAGCGATTAAGCAAGATCCTAAGCATGAGAGTGGCTATTACGGTAAAGCCTGCTGCTACGCACTACAAGGTGATATTGGACAGGCTATCGATAATCTACAGAAAGCGATTGATATTGCACCTCGTCGAAGCCGAAGCGCAGCAAAACACAACCCAGATTTTGACAGTATCCGAGATGATGAACGATTTCGAGCTTTGATGCAATTAGCCTCATTTTAATTTCATTGTGTAATTTTTATATATCGAGGTTGACTTTTTACGCGATCGATCCAAGTTTGAATTGCTGGAAATCTCGTTAAATCAAATCCGCCTTCGTCAGCAACGTGAGTGTAAGCAAATAAACCGATGTCAGCAATTGTATAGCGATCGCCCGCAAAAAACTCATTTTCTGCTAAATGCTGTTCCATCACCCCCAAAGCAGCATAACCTGGTGCTTGTTTTTGTTGGAGTGCTTCCTGATATTCTTGTGCTTTCCCTGTCAAATACCAAAAACGAGAAGTAGCAATAAAAGGTTCGTGGCTGTACTGTTCAAAAAACAACCACTGCATGACTTGAGCCCGTTCAAATTTATCCGTGGGGAAAAACTCAGTTTTTTCGCTCAAATAAAACATAATCGCATTCGATTCAAACAGAAATTTACCCGGTGCGATTTCTAACACCGGAATGCGGCCATTGGGATTTTTGACCAAAAATTCAGGTGTGCGGCTTTTTCCTTGGAGAATATTAATCTCTGTGCGATCAAAGGGGATATTAAGTTGAGTTAAGAGCAAGCGAACTTTATAGCAATTGCCCGAGGGCGAATACTCGTAAAGTTTAAACATGAGTCTTGAGAAGATTTTACGATCTTAAATTATCTCATAAATTAGATAATTTAGACACGATGAGTTAACCGTTGTTTGCTAAAATTATTTTGGCGATCGGTGTCGATCGCCAAAACCAGCAACTTCTGCCAGCGTATAAAGCGGGCGACCCTTCACCTCCTCGTAAATACGCCCTATATACTGGCCCAAAATCCCAATACTCACCAACTGCACCGCACCCAAAAAGAAAACCGCCATCATCACAATTGTCAAACCAGTTAAGGCAGAACTTGGATAAAAAAGCCGCCAATACAAAATCAAAAAAGCCATTAACACAGATATAAATGCAGCAAATAACCCCATATAAATCGAAAGTCGGAGGGGAACTTTTGAAAAAGAGACTAAACCATTCATCGCCAAACTTAAAGATTTTCTGAAGGTATACTTAACCTCGCCTGCAAAACGCGGATCACGTTCAAACTTAACCGCCGTTTGTTTAAAACCAATCCAAGCCCGCAGTCCCCGAATGTAACGATTGCGTTCTGGCATGGCGTTGAGTACATCTACCACGCACCTATCCATCAAACAAAAATCTCCGGTATCTATCGGAATATCAACATCAGCAAGATGGCGCAAAATGCGATAATACATATAAGCAGGCAACCGCTTAAACCAACCTTCTTGACGGCGTTGAGTGCGTTGAGCATAAACAACTTGATAGCCCTGCCGCCACTGTTCTACCATATCTATAATTAGCTCTGGTGGGTCTTGCAAATCGCCGTCCATGATGACTACAACTTGACCGCTAGAAAAGTTTAAACCAGCAGTTACAGCTATTTGATGACCGAAATTGCGGGCCAAACTGAGGTAACAAATTCGCGAGTCTTTTTCGTGCAATTCTCGCAAAAGTTCTAGAGAGCGATCGCGACTGCCATCATTGATTAAAATTAATTCTACTGGGCCGTCCATTCGATCCATCACGGCACTAATTCGCCGATACAATTCAGCGAGATTTTCTTCTTCGTTATAGATAGGAATTACAAAGGAATACTTAGGTGTATCGTTCATTGCAGTTTCTGTTTAAAAATCGGTTTTTCAACCGTTTAATCAAAATTTTCTTTTTCCCCAAACCCCCTAGCTGCTTCACGAGAGAGGTTCGGCACGTAATTTCGCTCTTTGAGCCAGACAACAGCAGCCCACAAAATAACCGCATACCAAAACTTATCTATTTTCTTAAATACGAAAAATAAAAGATACCATAAGAATGACACACGCCAATCTAAAACATCTGTTATCATAGATGCTTAGTCAGACTATAAAAATTACAATCATAACCCATCGATTCAAAATTGCATGACAAATTCTAATTATCTTTGGCAAGCAAATCAAGACTTAAGCGAAGCTTGTCTGCAACATCCCTTTGTCAGAGGCATTGCTGACGGCAGCCTACCCCAAAATAGTTTTGCATATTACGTTGCACAAGACGCATTTTTTCTGGGAGCCTTCGCTCGCGCTTACAGTATCGCTGCGGCAAAAGCACCCGATTGGGAGGGGTTTGAAATCCTCCACAATCTCGCTAGCGGCGTTTTAGAAGAACTTCGTTTGCATCAAGGATATGCAGCCAAATGGGGTGTAAACTTGCAAGAGGCAAAACCGGGAATCGCTACCCGCCGCTACACAGATTTTTTATTAGCGACAGCCTGGGGGAGTGGTGTAGGTTTGACAGCAGCCGCCATGACTCCTTGCTTGCAGTTGTATGCTTTTTTGGGACAGCAGCTAGCTAAACCTAATATACCGGAACACGCCTTTAGCGACTGGATTTCCACCTATAGCAGCCCGGATTTTGAGATTTTAGCAAAACGGCTGGAAAGTTTGGTCGATCGCTACACAGAGGCTGGGCCAGAAGTTGAAGCAACCTATCGCTACGCTATGCTATGCGAAAGAGACTTTTTTCAGGCAGCTTGGGAAATAGAGTAAATTAAGTTTGTGCAAAAGATATGGATAACTATCTTAAGCTACCTACACGCAGTAAATTTAACAGTTATGTACAGCAGGAATGTAGCCAATACTTTCATAACAGCATATTCCCAACAAGGCTAACTACTCAACACTAAACCGAGTCCCATCAAAAGCGAGACAATGCCGTAAGCGTAGGGCTCAACCAGTGGCAGAGCACCGGAGTTAATCAGTAACGCTAAAGAACAAAAACCGAAATAGCCGACTGTAATGCTCAACCTTTTTCACATATCCAATAAATAGCCACCGCGCTAAATCATGGCAACTTTACTAAAAGCTTGCAACCACCCGAAATGCTCCCCAAAATGCCCAACTATTAATTATTAGCCCTGCTACTCCCACTTGCATTCTAAGAGTCGTGAAGCCGCACATCACCAAAGGAAACAGATAAAAAGCCACAGAATGCTGATGCCCATCATCTGCATAGCTGTAGCCTAAATTAGCGATTTATATGTGCCATTTACCGTCCCATCAGGAAGCATATAGCAGCGACAAAAATTAACCATTCCCGGCTTTTGGATCGCTCCAGGCGCGGAATTACTTCTAACCCTAAATCAGTATTTGTCATTGCTAAAACAGCGAAAGACTGTAGATTTAAAATTAAAGTATAGTCCGCTGCCGAGCGATCGCCAAATATATACGTAAGTACAGCCGTACTGCTAATTTTAACGTCCGAGTTTATTGGGAATCCCTTCGCAGCCGCCGGGAATAGTCTCTCTCGACTTCGAGCCGCACCAAGCGCAGCAGTAATAGCGCTGCTCATCCGACAGCCGCTTGACAGCGGTGAAATCAGCGCGTTCAACCACAGCGCCGGTATGTTCGCCCGTTTGATAGTTGGGAAATTCGGTACGGCTGCGGGGGGATGCAGTTTGTGCCGAGCCGTAGAATAATGCGGCGGCTCTCATGTCGGCGCGAGCGAGATTGGCGTCGTACAAGACAGCGCGCGAGAGGTTGGCTTTCACTAAATCACACTTGCTGAGATTGGCGCGGACGAGGTTGGCTTCGCTCAAATCCGTCCACCGCAAATCGGTTCCAGCCAGGTCAGCACCCGCTAACATGACATTGAGATCGATAACGCGGATACCGTGATCTCTGTCTTCAGCGTAGCCGCCGTCGCCGTCAAGGATGGGGCGGCCTAAAAGCCGATCGCGCTTCAGAGGAGTAACCAATCTAGACTGCGACAAAAACCGCAGAATTTTAGCTTTACCTTCAGCATCTACACTGCTCATAATCGCAGCGGTGCGGCCTTCTGCGATCGCCCTTTCCTGCGGCCAGTCTTCCAAAAACCCTTGTTCGTCAAGGGCTAAGTCGGAAACCCCTTGAAAATAAGCATCGATCGTTTGCTGCTGCGTAATTCTGTTTTGCTGAATCGTCAAATCTTTCGAGATCACGTACTGCCGCCAAGCCACGTAAACGCCCAAAATCGCGATCAAAATTTGGCCCAAAGCGCCGATCAACTCGCCGAGAGCGCCGATGGCGTCCCAGTTGATTTGGATGTTGCGGCTTCCCGGTTCAGTATTACTACCGCTGAGCATTAGCAAGCCAACAATCCCAGCTAAAAGCCCGAAGCAGGCGACGATCAGAGTGCGCCAAGTCGGCGGAATTACCTGCGCCCAAATTTTGCCCCAACTCGGCCACATCAGCCGCAGCGATATGCTGATTGCACCCACGGCGCCAATTAAGCCCAGCCAAATGTTGTCATTGGCCAGCCCAAAAATCATCGCAGCGATCAACCCCAGCGTCAGCACGGCCCCCGACTTCTCAGTAGTCGTTTGTTCCGGCTGCAGCTGCAATAAAACCTTGCGAGTTGGAGGCGGGGGCGGCAGCGGTTTTTCTGGTTCAGGACTAGCGACGATTGTCCCTGAGTCTGGTGGCACATTAGGGTTCGCACCGTTCAGACTTTCTACAGTCACATTAGATTCAGGGCGATTGGGTTGAGAAGAGTTTGGTTCGGGTGTCATGCGTTGAGGCAAATTCTAACTGTGGCTGGTCAATAAAACGATTTTAACTAACCAAGCAGGATTCTAGATAATATTACAATATAAATCTCCACTAATTACACTCAAACAGGTAACATACTATGGCCCTGGTACTCCCCAATCTGCAAGAGAAACAAATGGGTCAAGTAATCACTACAATCACCGTCACAAATTTCATCGATCTAGTTATGGCCGAACGGAGATTCATTGCTGCTGAGGAAGTTCGCTCTGTTACCCTCGATAGCGTTGTTGTCGATACCGGAGCAACTCTGCTTTCCTTGCCAGCTCCCATTATTAGCCAGTTAGGCTTAAAACAAGTAGGAGAAAGAGATGTAGAAACATCGGCTGGCATCAAAAAAGGTCGAATTTTTGCAGGCGCTCAAATTATTGTAGAGGGGAGAGAAGGCAGATTTGATTGTTTAGAATTGCCCGAAGGCGTTTCTGCTGTTTTGTTGGGCGTGATTCCAATGGAAGAACTAGGCTTAGAACCAGATTTGAAAAATCGACGGTTGCGAGTATTGCCGATGAACAATCAGCAAACATATCTGATGGGTTAGTCAATCGGCGTTTACCGTAGCACAAACCTCTCGCCTGTGATTCCTATCATGTCCAGTCAATTACCCGCCCTCAAAAATGTTTGTAGTGAGGACTAAACTCCTAATAAAATTTTTAGTATTTCATTCCTCGTTACAAAGTAACTTTCTTTATTTTTTATAGGTTAGATATTATTAACTGTGGTTAAAAGTCAACCCAAAAACCAAGTTTTTAGGTATATGTAAGAGTTTTGCCTTACATCTAGCGAGCCGAATAAGCCTTGAGCAAATACACGCTAACCGTCCCAAAAATCAAAAGAACTAACCCTAAAAGTAACTCCACGCTAAACCTTTGAGCATTGCCCAAAGCGACAAGAATTTGCTGCCGCACCAGAAACGCCAACAGCCAGCAAATCTCCGCCTTCAGCCCAGCCAAAAGGCCTCGCGCCAACAGATATTGCCGATGAGCGTTCTCAGAAGTAATCCGTACCGGATAATTAAAAGTGTGGGGATAGCGCGAAACCGCAGTTAAAACCGCAAAAATAATGGCAGCCACCGCCGGCACGATCCAAATCGTCACCTTGTCGCCCCAAGCATCAGCCAGCCCCCCCAAGCCGAAATGAATCGGAATTCGATCGGGCAAAACCGCCCAAAACTTGACGATGAGCAAAACAGCCAGCAAAAGCGCGATCGCAGCTAAAAGCTCTACCGCCACTACAACAGGCGAAAGTCCCAGAGAAATAACCGGCCGTTGGTTTGGTGTGTTTCCAGTCATGGCTACTTAAAATTAGATTAATATTGGAAATAATAGTATTGGTTCCAATTCCATTCCCCAACAGCTTTCGTTGGGGGTTTCCAAACATCCCGCGAGGTTTTATGACGGCTCAGGTTTTGATTGAAAAGAAAAAGTTAGAAAAACCGCCCCTAACAATACACACATTAGGCGATCGCGTCCTGCGGCAGCCAGCGAAGCGCGTCAAAAGCGTCGATGCAGAAATTCGGCAGCTAGTCCGAGAAATGCTGCAAACCATGTACAGTGCGGATGGCATTGGTTTGGCAGCCCCCCAAGTCGGAGTCAACAAACAAGTAATCGTCCTCGACTGCGATCCGGAAAACCCTGCCACACCCCCAATGGTTTTGATCAACCCCACCATCAAAAGTAGCAGCAGCGATATCTGCATCTTGCAAGAAGGGTGTTTGAGCATTCCGGGAGTTTATTTAGAAGTCAAACGCCCAGAAGTCATTGAAGTCTCCTACCGCGACGAATACGGCCGCCCACAAACCCTGATAGCAACAGAGTTACTGTCGAGGGCAATTCAGCACGAAATGGATCACCTCAACGGAGTGCTGTTTGTAGACAGAGTAGAAAACAAGCTCGCACTGAATGAAGCATTAGTCAAGCAGAAATTTTCGCCAAAGGCAGTAAAATCAGTATGATGGCAGGAACTCCGAAAAGTGGTTTACTATTAGCTCTTTCGTGCATCACTGCGATCGCGGCAGTCGGCTCCATCTTTGAGCTGTCATCGGGAGAAGCTCAACTTGGCAATTTAGTCACGGGCATCATCCTCGCCCTGAGCGTACCGCTAACTGGCATATTTTTCTATGCAGCCGTTCAGGATGCCAGGGCAAATCTATAAGCAGAGTTATTAGTCATTAGTCATTAGTCAGCAGTTATGAGTAATTAGTAATTAGTAATTAGTCAGCAGCTAACAACCAATAACTGTGGAATAAAGATTGCTCAAAAATAACATCAGCTAACAGCTCGCGAGCTCATGACCAATGACTAATGACTAATGACTAATGACTCATAACTCATGACTAATGAAATCGGATTTCTGCGACAAGTGCCAGCCAAAGACGCTCTGGGAACGCCAGCATCCAAGTACCAACTTTCTGAAGATGGGGAATTGGTCATCGGACGCGATCGCAATTGTCAAATAACTTTAGAGTCGATCGCCCACGGCATGGTTTCCCGTCGCCACGCCGCAGTCCGTCCCCTGACTCAGGGTACTTTGAGGAGATGGGAAATTTGCGACCTCAACAGCGCTAACGGAACTTATATCAACGGAAAAAAGCTCTCTCGCTGCCAAACTTTAGAAACAGGCGATCGCATCAGTCTTGGCCTTGACGGCCCTGAATTTATATTTGAATCTCCCGTAACCCCTTACCAAAATCAACCCGGATTAAGAGCACTACAAACGGGCAATTTTGCTGGTAGCGAAAAAGACGCTCTCACTTTAACTCAATTATTCCCGATCGCCTCCACTGGCAAACAATTAAGCCAAAAAGCTTACTTATATCCAGGTATCGCCACAGTTATTGTTGTCGTGTCGATGTTTGTCGCCGTTGGAAATTCCGCAGCATTCAACTTGCTGCTGTCAGCTTACCTCGCCGGTGCGGCTTACTACTTTATCTATCAACTATGCGGCAAACACAAGCCTTGGTGGGTATTGCTTGGTTCGGCTTTAGCTACAGTCCTGATTCTGAGCAGCCCCTTATTAATTGGATTTATATTCGTATTTAGAGAAATTTTGCCCGGTCGCCTGCCAATCGAAGGCGAAACAATCAGTTTTTTGCCTTTTTTGACCAGAATGTTTTTCGGGGCGGGTCTGATGGAAGAATTGCTGAAAGCCCTGCCCGTTTTGGGAGCGATGTTGCTGGGAAATTGGCTAAAAAATCCGTGGCGCGATCGCATCGGTGTTTGGGAACCTTTAGACGGCATTCTGTTAGGAAGTGCCTCGGCAGTCGGCTTTACACTGTTAGAAACTCTGGGACAGTACGTTCCCAATGTCATCCAAAATGTCACCCTGCAAGCAGGGCCCGACGCCGGACAATTAGTAGGATTGCAGTTGCTAATTCCCCGCATTTTGGGTTCCGCCGCCGGACACATGGCTTACAGCGGCTATTTGGGATATTTTATCGGTTTGAGCGCCCTCAAACCCAGGAAGCGCTGGCAAATTTTGGGCGTAGGTTATTTCAGCGCTTCCGCACTTCACGCTTTGTGGAATGCGTCAGGAGCCGCCAGCGTACTTTTGTTGGCGTTGGTGGGAGTTTTGTCCTATGCGTTTTTGGTAGCCGCGATTTTGAAAGCCAGAGCTCTGTCTCCGAATCGAGAGCAAAATTTTGCAACTCGAATATTTTCTGAAAAGTGACTTCTGACTGCTTAATTGTTGATGTGCCAGAGCACCTCAAGCTGCCATTTTTTTCTTGTGTTTTAACCAGCTTAAACCTGCCAATGCTAAAGCTGTACCCCCAGCAGTGAGAGGTTCCGGAACTGGTTCTGGTTCGGTATTCACTAGGGTGTATGAAACATCAGAGGACCCCCACCCTCTAGAGTATGGAATATAGCTATCGACGATGAGCAATCCATCGTCTATATATGATTGATAGTTCATCTGTTTGTGCACAGTCTCGTGACTCCACGAGAAATATCTCAATCCCATAGACCAAGATTCGTAGCTCTCATGCACCCAGTAAAAAGCCCCTCCTGGTTCGTCTGGAGGACTGATATATTCATTCATCACACTGTAGTAGCCACTTGCATACAGTCCGCGAAAAACTCCTTGCTCAAAAGAAGCTGTAGTCCCTGCCAAATTGTAATATTTTTCCCATCGTTCCAATCTTCCCTCGGAAACGGCAATTTCTTCAAATCCTATTCCTGTAAGCGAGGAGTTATTCAACTTAAAAAACCCGCTATGTGAACTATTTTCCACTTGGAAATTGTAGGTGAGTACGGCGGCTTGTGCTTTGTCTACTCCTACGAATGACACTGCTGCATAACTTAAAATTGTGCTAGCGATCGCACTTCCTAATCTGGGCCTTAGTTTTTGACTCATTGTTTTTTATATTAAGCTTTACGTAAGTCTAGTTTATTTGAGTGAGCGATCGCCCGTAATTATCCGCATTCTTAAAGTAAATTTTTTTGAAGTCAAAGATTGCCGAATGTAAATAACCGAACTAATACGGATGTGTCATCTGTTGTATTTGTATAATTTATGACTTTCACTATTACTTGTGAACAGAAACCAGAAAAATGTTTGATCGTTATCGCCAAATATTCCGACCGGTTTGTGTTGTGGTGATGCTGCGGACGATCGTCCCGATGCTTATACACACTTAAGAGGTTTTGTCAATACGCAGTTTCCAGACATCTTACCCCAGTATTCTGCCCTTGTGTATGAGTAGCTAATGCTTAATAGCCGGATGCGATAATCGCAACTGAACTTAGAAATTCTTCACAAATAGTTTGACTGTGGTACTATCTGGATGGCTGTGAGTAGCTGAGGGAAGCCAAGGGGCTTGATTCCTGTGGTGGTGGAGGAGAATCCAGGAGTGCTAGATAGGATGTCATTGGGATACGCAAACGTTTTCGCCCAGCGAAGTCAACCCGAACCCCTCCGCATTGGGGTGATTGGGGTTGGCAATATGGGCCAGCACCACACGCGAGTTCTGAGCTTGCTAAAAGATATCGAACTCGTGGGTGTTGCAGACATAAATGTAGAGCGGGGAATAGATGTAGCAAGCAAATACCGGGTTCGCTTCTTTGAAGACTACCGAGATTTGCTCGCCCACGTAGATGCAGTTTGCGTCGCCGTTCCAACTCGCCTGCATCACCCTGTGGGGATGTCTTGTCTCCAAGCGGGTGTTCACGTTTTAATTGAAAAGCCGATCGCGGCTAGCATTGCCGAAGCCGAATCTTTGGTCAACGCGGCTGCTGAGGCCCACCGGATTTTACAAGTGGGTCACATCGAGCGCTTCAATCCAGCTTTTCAGGAACTCGGCAAAGTGCTGAAAACTGAAGAGTTACTGGCATTGGAAGCTCACCGGATGAGTCCCTATTCCCAGCGGGCTAACGACGTATCGGTAGTTTTGGATTTAATGATCCACGACATCGACTTGCTTTTGGAATTGGCAGATTCCCAAGTGGTGAAGCTGACCGCCAGCGGCAGCAGGGCCTCAGATTCAGGTTATTTAGACTACGTGACAGCGACGTTGAACTTTGCTAACGGCATTGTCGCCACCCTGACTGCCAGTAAGGTGACGCACCGCAAACTCCGTTCAATCGTGGCTCACTGCAAGAATTCTCTGACAGAGGCAGATTTTCTCAACAACGAAATCTTGATTCACCGGCAAACAACCGCCAATTATGTGACCGATTACGGTCAGGTGCTTTACCGTCAAGATGGGTTGATCGAGAAAGTTTACACTAGCAATATTGAACCGCTCCACGCAGAATTGGAGCATTTTATTAATTGCGTGCGGGGTGGAAATCAGCCTTCTGTGGGAGGAGAACAAGCTCTCAAAGCTCTGCGGCTTGCGAGTTTGATTGAGCAAATGGCTCTCGACGGTCAAGCTTGGTATCCGAAAGAGCTAGAGTCTACTTTGCAAGTTAGCTAAATCGAGACAAATCGTGTCGTTTCCGGGTGCTTTTACAGTTTGGGTTTGTTGTTCGTTGAAGAGGGTAACTGTTCCCATGCAACCGGATTCGATGTCAGCCGATTTGAAATTGGACAATTCGGCGTGAGAAGTTCGGTGAGCGCGTGCGTCGAGTTGCGCTCAGTCGAACGATTTTAGACTTTAGATTGACTCTGCAGATGAATCTGGGGGCTTGAACTAAGGTTTTAACTTTTTTGCTCTCGACAACAGGAGTCGTGGGCAAGTATCCGTCTTTAGGTGAAGTCACGATTTATGCCAAAAAAGAGCGGCTATTTGACGACTGATGGTTTTGCTAACTAGCTGATTTCCTTGAGGACTGAGGTGAATGCTGTCTCGATACAGAGTTGGAAATTCGGCCGCACAATTGAAAATGGGAAGAAAATCTATGTAAGTAATTTTCTCTGTTTCTACGAGTTCGGCGAGACGCGCTCTAGCATTGACTTCCCAGTCGCGAGGGCCCGGGCCGCCGAGTTCGCCCCGCTTGGGCGTGACGGCTAGCAAAAACTCGATGTTGGCGGATACAGCTATTTTCTGGATTTGGCGAATAGCCTCTAAGTTGCAGCCTACTACATCGCCGCTGGTGGCTCCGGGTGCTGCCAATTGGGGAGTCGGCACTGCAGGTAGCAGATAGCGGCTCAATAACTCTAGTGTCGCCGATCGGGGTTTGTGATCCGGGTAAGATCGATCGCGCCCCACAACCAGATCACAAGGAGCCGATGCAAACAAATCGTCCGTATTGAGCAGCAAAACCAAAACCTTTGCCCCAAAAACACCGAACCGCTTGGCGTAAGCAAGTTGATTCCTCGGCCCCCAAGAATTCGCTGAGGCGTTTAGAACTTCAAAATTTAAATAGTTGACTTGTGAACCTAATTGTGCACCGCTCGCCAGATTCTGTACTAGCAGTCTCAAATTCCGAGCCATAATTTCCGAGATCGTATCTGTCTGATGTGTCCACCAACCTCCGTTGGCGACAGAATCTCCCAACAGCAAGACGCGCAGAGTTTCTGGAGGGGCGATCGGGGCGATCGCTCCGCTACGCATCGAATACTCGTTAATCTCAATCCGGTTGCCCAAGCGGCGCACCTTCTGGTTCGGCGCCAACAAATAGCCGCACTCGGCATCGGCAATGTAAATCAAAGGATTACCAAAACCCAGCAGCACCCGCAGCAGCACTTCGATTGCCGCCCCCAATCCTGCGGTGACAGCCAAAATTATGAGAACAACTTCCACCAGTCAACCTCGATAGAGAAGGATAAACCCTGCCGACACCAAGGTATAAAAAAGAATGCAACTGCAGTCAAGCTTTCAGCCCCGATTGTAGTCAGCAGATTAAAGATTAAAGATTAAAGATTAAAGATTAAAGCATTGACTCCACAGATGAATCTGGGAGATATCGCTAAAATATAAACTTTTTTGCTTTCCAGGACTCCTGCCTAGAAGCAAGTATCCGTCTTTAAGTGAGGTGAGCGGGTCGCCTATGTAAAATCTAAAATCTAAAATCTAAACTGTTATGGCTGCGGGGTTTGAGCAACTGGGCGACCCGATTAAGTCAACTGAATCGCCCCCGTGGATATAGAATTCTAGAATATACCGTCAAAATCCGCCGTCAGCCGTCAGTAAGGAACCCCACGCTTAAAAGCGGGGGCTTTCAAGACAGTCCGGCTCTATGAGCGAGATTGAACCGAAAGCCCAAACCTTACCAGAGACAGGATCAGACCTACGTTTTTTGAGTCACGATACCGGAAAATGCGACGCTAGTTTTCCGCTCTATCGCTGAGAGTTAAACAGGCTTAATGGGGTCAAACCAGTGCTTTCAGCCTAACAAGCTCACTAAACATTCTCGAAGCGAACATTACCCCGAAAGGGAGATTGAGGCAACCATGCCTCACCGGAGAGGCCACCCGACCTCTCCAACCCCGAAAGGGGATTTAAGGCGACGGTCGTCGCAGCCGCCTTCATCCCCATGCGTAAAGTCAGGGGCTTCCCGCTCGTTTTTTGGTGAACTTGGTGGTTTCAGGAAAATCCGTGGACTTAAAACAAATATTCAAAACGCCGAATCCCATAATCGGTGTGGTACATTTACAGCCTTTGCCAACTTCTCCCCGCTGGGGCGGGAACCTCAAAGCTATTATCGGAAGAGCCGAGCAAGAGGCTACAGCGCTGGCTTCTGGTGGCGCAAACGGTATCATTGTCGAGAACTTTTTCGACGCTCCTTTTGCTAAAGACAGCGTAGATCCGGCGGTGGTAAGTGCCATGACTCTGGTAGTTGAGAGGCTAACAAATCTCGTGACGCTGCCGATCGGCGTTAACGTGCTGCGAAACGACGCCCACAGCGCGATCGCCATCGCCTCCTGCACAGGAGCTCAATTCATCCGCGTCAACGTCCTCAACGGCATCATGGCTACAGACCAAGGCTTAATTGAAGGCCAAGCTCACCAGCTACTGCGCTACCGCCGGGAATTGGGCAGCGATGTCAAAATATTAGCAGACGTGTTAGTCAAGCACGGGCGCCCCCTAGGCAGCCCTAATTTGACCACAGCCGTCCAAGAGACGATCGGGCGAGCTTTAGCCGACGCCGTAATCCTTTCCGGCTGGACAACTGGTAGCCCTCCCAATCTCGAAGACTTAGAACTCGCGAGTGCAGCAGCGGCGGGAATTCCAGTTTTCATCGGCAGCGGCGCCTCGTGGGAAAACATTTCCACCCTCATGCAGGCCGCTGACGGCGTAATCGTATCGAGTTCCCTGAAACGAAACGGCCGCATCGAGCAGCCTATAGATCCGATCCGTGTCAGTCAGTTTGTAGAAGCCGCCCGCCGCAGCTTGTCACAGAAAGAGCGCGAACAGGAAAATAGAGATGCTAATGGCTCAAGAGGGCCAACACCGGAACCGGGCAAAGTCACAAGTAAAACGTAAAATAGGAATTGTTGACTGTTGACTGTTGGCAGTAGTCAGTAGTCATCAGTTATCAGTCATCAGTCATTAGTTAACAATTAACAGTCAACAGTCAACAGTCAACAGTCAACAGTCAACAATTCCCAATTCCCAATTCCCAAATTACCAAATCAAAAAATGATTCGCCGACGTTCAACCCCTTGGATTCATCGCTGGTCTCGGACTGTGATGGCAGCGATCGCAGCCATAGGCGTCGTAGAAACGGCCTATCTCACGATCGCTAAATTCACGACTGGCTCGGTCATTTGTCCCACCAGCGGCTGCGACAAAGTTCTCAACAGCCCCTACGCTACAGTCTTTGGCACAGTGCCTTTAAGTTTGTTAGGCTGTCTGGCTTACCTGAGCATAGCAGTCCTGGCATTGGCCCCCAAAGCCGTCAATCCCGCCACCAATAAAGGACTGCACTCTCAACTAGAAAACAAAACTTGGCAAGCGCTATTTATCATCACCGCTGCGATGGTAATTTTCAGCAGCTATTTGATGTATTTGATGGCTTTTGAAATTCAGGAACTGTGCATTTACTGCATCACTTCCGCCTTATTTGCGCTGTCGCTGTTTGTGCTGGTGCTAGTCGGGCGCGAGTGGGAAGATATCGGACAGTTGGTGTTTACAGGCATTTTGGTGGCAATGGTGAGTTCGATCGGCGCCTTGGGACTTTATAACAGCGTCAACTCACCTCCTCCTATTGTCTCTACCCCCGGACTTGTACCCCCTGCCGTCACTACAACCTCCGGTCCTGCCCAAATTTCTTTGGCCCGCCACCTCCGACAAATCGGCGCTAAAGAGTACGGCGCTTACTGGTGTCCCCACTGCCACGACCAAAAAATGCTGTTCGGCAAAGAAGCAGCCAAAATAATTGATTATTTTGAATGCGATCCCAAAGGCCAAAATTCCCGCGCTGAGATTTGCCAAGCTGCTGCGGCTAATATTAAAGGTTTCCCGACTTGGGAGATTAATGGTCAGTTTTATGCGGGGACACAATCTTTGGATAAACTCGCTGATTTATCGGGTTACACCGGCCCCCGCAACTTTCAAAACTGACAGGAAAGTTGGAGATTATAGATGACAGATTTTAGATTGATGGGCAGGAAATATCCTAGTTTTTAACTTATTTTATCCTTAGCTCGTGCTGCGAAATCAATCTAAAATCTTGCATCTATAATCAATAAAAAAATAATAAAAGTTAGTGAGAACGAAAAAAAATAAAACAAGTTGTGGGCCTCTACTATTTAGATCTGCGAATAACTACTAAAACTTTTACATAAAAATGCAAGAAACCGGGTTTCTGCTTCCAGAATGATTGTTGAAATGACATATTTTGGTTGCGAAACCCGGTTTCTGCTTTTGCAGCCCGATCGCACCGAAAAACCAAAAAATTGGATAATCTAAAATCTAAAATCTAAAATCGACTCGCCCGCACCAAAAAACCAAAAAATTGGATAATCTAAAATCTAAAATCGACTCGCCCGCACCAAAAAACCAAAAAATTGGATAATCTAAAATCTAAAATCTAAAATCTAAAATCTAAAATCTAAAATCGACTCGCCCCGGAGATGTAAAACCTATACGTAGTAGTAGTTTAGATGCTCACAGGGCGAGACCAAAATCCCCAAAATATGCTAAAAACTATCAAAAAATGGGTTGATCGAGAACGCCGAGTATTGATTACTGCGAGTGCCGTTGCTAGTACGGTCATTGTCATGCGCTGGTTCGGATGTTTTCAGGTATGGGAATGGGCTGCTTTCGACCAATTTGTGCGCTGGCGGCCGGCCGAACCCATTGACTCGCGCATCGTCATTGTAGAAATTAAGGAAGCTGACTTGCAAAAATACGGCTACCCAATTTCGGATGCTGTATTGGCCCAATTGCTGCAAAAATTGCACGCTGGCAAGCCGCGGGCGATCGGCCTCGACGTTTACCGAGATTTGCCAACTCAACCGGGTAACGCCGAATTGCTCAAAACTTTTAAAACTATTCCCAACTTAATCGGCATTGAGTTGATGCCAGACGAAACCCGCTTCGGAGTTCGCCCGCCTCCGGTACTTGACAAGCTCGATCGAATCGGTTTCAACAACGTTGTTATCGACGCTGACTCAAAAGTGCGGCGAACTTTGCTCTACGCTTGGCCCGGAGACGGCAAAACTCATCAAAGTTTCGCACTCAGACTGGCTTTGCTTTACCTCAAAAGCGAAGGCATTTCCGCTCAACGAGCAAGAGTCAATCCTAAATACTTGCAGTTAGGCAAGGGGGTTTTTCGGCCTTTTCAACCGAATGACGGTGCTTACGTTCGATCGGACAGCCGCGGCTATCAAATTTTGACCAACCTGCGCGGCCCGCGAGGCAGTTTTCGCACTGCATCGATGGGCGATGTGCTTTCTGGCAAAGTACCTGCTGATTTTGTACGATCGCGCGTTGTCTTGATCGGCTCAAATGCCCCCAGCCTCAGAGACTTTTACCAAAATTCTTACAGTTCAGGTTGGTTTAGTCCTCCCCAGCAAATACCGGGAGTCGAGCTTCAGGCTCATTTCTTGAGCCAAATTTTGAGTGCAGCCCTCGACGGGCGCGGGGGTATCAATGTCTGGCCAGAGGCTGCGGAGTTGCTGTGGATTTTACTTTGGTCTTGGGCGGGAGCAAATGTGAGTTGGAATTTGCGATCGCTTGGTCGATCGGCTTACTGTTTATTAAGTATCTGTCTAGGTCTCAGTGCCAGTTTATACTTAGCATTCTTAGCAGGTTGGTGGCTACCCTTAATTCCTCCAATCCTCAGTCTTGTGGGTTCGGGTGCTGCTGTTGTGGGTTATCTGGCTCATTTGCAAGAAGAATTAAAACGGTCTAAAGAATTTTTACAATCGTTAATAGATACAATTCCCGACCCCATTTTTGTCAAAGATCGAAATCACCGCTGCATAGTTTTGAATCAGGCCTATTGTCGGTTTATTGGCTATCCTTTAGAAATTTTAACTTGCCGAACCGATTACGATTTATTTCCCCAAGCCGAAGCCGAGATATTTTGGCAGCAAAACGAATTAGTATTTCAAACTCACCAGCCGCGAGAAAATGAAGAATATTTTACTGATGCTCACGGAATTACGCATCTGATTGCGACTAAAAGATCCCTGCATCAAGATGCTGCCGGCAACCTATTTTTAGTCGGAGCAATCAGAGACATTACCGAGCGCCAACTTCGGGCAAATGCCCTAGAACAAAAAAATGCTGAGCTCAGCCACCAAGCTTATCACGATGCTCTTACCGGTTTGCCCAACCGCCAAATGTTCTACGAATGCTTGCATCGGTCTCTAGAAATAGCCTCCAGCACTCAGGAATTGGTAGCTTTACTGTTTTTAGATTTAGATGGATTTAAGTCAATCAACGACACTCTCGGACACAATGTGGGCGATTTACTCTTAAAAACAGTTGCCAGTCGGCTCAAAAAATGCTTGCGCGGCAGCGATACTATCTCGCGGTTGGGCGGCGACGAGTTCACAGTCATTTTGCCCGCAATTCCCGGTCACGAGGAAGCTGCGAAAGTAGCCCAAAAAATTTGCGACGCCATCATGCAGCCTTTTATTTTAGAAGAACATACAGTTTCTGTAACTACAAGTATTGGCATTAGTTTATATCCCATTGACGGTCAGGAGCCAGAGATTTTAGTTAAGAATGCCGATGTTGCGATGTATCGTGCTAAGGAACGCGGGAAAAATCAATATCACTTTTATTAATCAAGACAAGTTAAAAATATAATGCAACTGTAGGTAAAGTCCCCACCTCGATATTGATAAGTCATTTATAATTATTCAATTTTTTTATCTAAAATTTCAATTACTTCAGACAAACTTTGAGTAAATTTTAGACCTCAAACCCTAATTGGGCCGTGAGGGAGATATTATTTCAGGCGTCCCCTGTGCAGCTAACTTTAAAAAATAGCTCGATCCTTAAACTGTAAGCCTTCTAAGCTTTTTGAAACCGATCAAAAAAATGTCCAAAGTAGTGAAATCTCAAATCTAAAATCACATAGTTTAAAATCCTCTAATCCGTCATCTGTCATTAGATAGATTTAGCCAAAGATGAAACTTATGAGACCAACTTGCCGTCTTATCTAAATGTTACAAAATATTAAAATAAATCACAACCTGAAACCAAATTTAAATCGCCAAAAAGCCTTAATGTAAAAAGTTTATGTAAACTTAGGAAAGTTAATTAAAGTAAATGTAAAGATATCAGTGGAAATACGGAAATTGATAGATATAATAGGTGGTACAGACGTGGATCTATTGCGGTGATTGGAATAAGCCTGTGAATACTATGCGTACTTTGATTCAGCTCACAACAACGGCAACCCTGGCAGCCTGCCTGCAAGTGAATATAGTCGGCACCGCAAATGCGGCTCAACTTGCCAGCAACTCAACTAGCAATTTCACAAAAGCCCGTAGCGTGGGCAAGATCGCGACGCGATCGACTCCCAGAGTTTGGACACTTGCACCAACCTCTAGGTTGGGAAATCCCCAACAATACGAACCAGACCCGAACGGGAACCCCAAAAGTGACGGTACGGGAACGCGCTGACCCCAAATTTTCAATAAATTTTCAATCTTCTATTCGCGGAGATTTGTACCAATTGGATTGGTTAATTAAAGTATGGCTGCACCAATCCGGGTCGGTGAGGGGATAGTCCACTCGGTAATGACCGCCGCGACTTTCAGTGCGAAACGCAGCACTTTTGACAATTAAATAGCCGATATCCAATAAATTGCCAACTTCTCCCCAATTTCGCAAAATTGAGCTATTCTCCGCCTCAGCAGGCGAAAAATCAATAATTTGTCCGGGTCGTAAATTATCAAGCGTTTGACTCAAAGGCAACGAAGCAAATTCTTGCCGCCAAATCTCAAGTTGGACGATCGCACTTTCCAAATCCCGCTGTCCCCGGCAAATTCCCGCACTCTGCCACACCAAATTCGGCAATTCGACCCGCAACTTTTCGATCGCCTCAATGTCCTTTTCAGAAATCGATTTTTCCAAAATTTCCCCTGCCTCGAACTGATCGGCGAATGCCTCGGGCCTTGCACCTTCTAGCTGCAAAAGTCCCATCTGCGCCCCAAAAACCAGACATTCCAGCAGCGAATTGCTCGCCAACCGATTAGCGCCGTGTACCCCCGTGCTGGCAGTTTCTCCCACCGCGTACAAACCCGGAATCGAAGTTTGGTTAAACTTGTCAGCGACAATTCCTCCCATCCAGTAATGGGCAGCGGGCGTCACCGGCACCGGTTCGGAAAAAATATCAATTCCCCAGTCAGCGCAAACTTGAATAATATTCGGAAACCTGTAGCGCAGTCGATCGACCGCAATCGGGCGCAAATCCAACCAAACATGAGGTTCCCCCGTCTTCTGCAAGTGGCGGAAAATAGCGCGGCTGACAACATCCCTAGGGGCGAGTTCCCCGCTGGGGTGAGAGTCAAAGGCAAAGCGATATCCCTTACTGTCAACCAAATGAGCTCCTTCTCCCCGCACCGCTTCGCTAATCAGAAACCGAGGCGCGCCCACTTTGCTCAGTGCCGTCGGGTGAAACTGCACAAATTCTAAATCTCGCAGCAGCACCCCGGCTCGCCACGCAATTGCTACCCCGTCCCCGGTACTTACCGACGGATTGGTTGTTTGAGCAAAAACCTGTCCGCCGCCGCCTGTCGCCAGCACCACGGCTTTGGCCTGCAGCCACTTGACTTGTGAGCCACAAATCGAGCTAATCCCCTGACAGCGCCCGGTTTTGTCTAGCCACAGACTCAAAGCAAAGGCAGGGGATACGAGTTGAATGTTTTTGCGACTTAATACTTTTGCTGTCAGCGTACTGATGACGGCTTTGCCCGTAGTGTCGGCGGCGTGGAGAACTCGGCGGCGGGAGTGGGCGGCTTCTAGGGTGAGGGCTAAATCTGGGCCGGTGCGATCGAATGCAACGCCCATTTTCACGAGGGAGTCAATGCAAGCACCAGCTTCCTCGACTAAAAATTTCACCGCCTCCAAATCGCAAAGACCGGCTCCGGCAGCCAGTGTATCCTGAACGTGCAGCGCTGCGGAATCTTCAGGGGCGATCGCCGCCGCAATTCCTCCTTGAGCCCAATCGCTGGCAGAAACAGGCAGGGTATTTTTATTGATCAAGCCCACGTGCAAATGCTCTGGCAGGCAAAGTGCTGTGTACAAACCCGCCGCGCCAGCACCTATTACCAATACGTCAAATTTGTCAGTCATAAGTCTGCCGCCAGTCTATTTTAGATTTTAGATTTTAGATTTTAGATTTTAGAATTGAGTCTACAGATGAATCTGGGGACTTGAACTAATGTCAGTCAACGGATTTTAGATTTTAGATTTTAGATTTTAGATTTTAGATGAATCAGGGGAACCCGCTGATTTCAATCTAGCGAATTTTGGTCGGCTTTTGCCGAATGGTGGTTGAAAGTAAGTCTTGATAAATTAAAGGCAGAAGTCATCAGCCTAAGAGAAAAAATCTTTTCTTTCTGCCGAATGCCTTCTGCCCAATGACTTCTGCCTTCAAATGAGGCCCGCTGCTACCTAGTCGTAGAGACCGTTATTCAACCTGGTATCTCCTTCAATAAAGACTGATTCGACATCAGTTATGGTGAATTTGTCCAAGTTAGCTTGCAGCACTTTTTTCTGAGCTTCCGTCAAACCTGAAATGTTGAGTACGTCCTCAACTTTTTCGTAAGGAGCGTTCTTAATAATTAGTCCAGCTAAAGTGGGATACAACCCTCGATATTGGCGAAAGTCCCGGACGGCGCTGTTGTTCAAATCAAGTTTTTTGCCGTATTCTGTGGCAAGCTTCTCATCGGCGCGATTGGTTCTAGCCGGAGCTTCAACAGCTAGGAGCGAGGATGATGGCAAGACGATACGGCTTAATGACGCCGCGATCGCGCTTTGGTCTCCAGCCCATGCAAAGCAGCCCAGCACTAAGCCCAATACTGCCAATAGACGACCCAATCGTTTCATGAAGTTTTGTCTCCCAATTTCATACACAGCATTTATGTAGAGACTACCATTTTGCTTATGCAGTTTTTCAGATAAATCCGCAATAAGTAGAGGGCTGTTATAAACTTTACATTTGGGTATTGACAAGGCGGACAATATATGACATTAGCTGACTTTTAAGCATCGCAGGCAAGTTTATCAAAGGCACTCCCAATTAAAAACTCGGACTGCCCTTTTAAAGAGTTAATTTTTGCCCCGCCCCCAATTTTCTCGCTATCAAGAACTTTTTCCTTTCGTTTTGAGAAAAGCGTTCAAGTCAGCATAGGTACCGCCGTAAGCCACGCTGGGATTCTCGTAACCCTTCAAAGCAACGGTGTGCTGCTCGAAAGCGCCCTGCGCCCCCAATTGCGTCAAGTATTTGTAGGTAGTTTCTCCCACAGCGATATCCTTGCCGAGTTGCTTGGTGCAAGATTCCAGGCGAAATGCTGCGTTTACAGTATCTCCCAAGGCGGTATAGTCCGATCGGTCGCTGCTGCCAGAATTTCCCACCATTGCATAACCGGTATTGATTCCGGCCCCGACTCGCAAAGGAAAAGGAAGGGGGTAACGGCTGCTGAGTTCGTCTGTTGCTTTGTGCAGTTCGCTCAAAGCTTGGCAAATCCGCATCATTTCCTCGCTGCTGACATCGCTGGTTTTGTGGAACCAGACTGCCATGATGGCATCACCAATGTATTTGTCCACCCAACTGCCGTGTTCACGAATGATCTGTCCTGCTTTGCGGAACCAATTGCCGATAACTTCCGAGAGGAGGGTTTCGTCTAGCTGCCTAGTCAAAACTGTAAAGTCTCGGATATCCATTACCATGACGCTAATCAGGCTACGCACCGTCAAAGTCGCCGTAAAATCTTCAGAGTCTGTCTCGTGTATTGGTGGATCGTGCCGGTGGCCGGCGGTTGGGTTGTAGAAGTCCAATTCGGTTTGACCGAAAATAATCCGATCGCCATTTCGGAGAGTGACAGGAATACTGACCCGCCGCCCGTTGACAAAGGAACCATTGCGGCTGCCCAAGTCGATCAGGTAGAACTCTCCTGTCTCCATTTGCTGTAACATCGCGTGATTACGGGAAATCCAGCGATCTGTCAGTACAAAATTATTGTCATCGCTCCGCCCTACTGTCCAGCAATTGCTGCCGGAGAGCGGCAAGTAGCGATTGCCGCCTTCTGTGCGAAGTACCATATGTGGATTGGGTTGCACTCGTCACAACAGTCCTAGAAACGACACAAAATTAACCGATTTGAGATTTTAGACTTCAGATTTTAGATTTTTTAGTCTATCGTCGATGCACCTAGCCCCTGCAGGATTTGTGAACCATAAATTCGATCGAGCTAGCGAAGGTATTTATGATTCGCTCTACCAAAGCAGGCAGTAAAAACAGACTGTCTACCAAGATTGTACCTGATCATACTGCCTGCCCCGGAGGGGAGACAACTTTTATTTATTTTGATGGGCCAGAAAAAAGTGGGAAAATGGCTCTCTGGCTAGGCGGCTAGCGTGTACACACAAGTCCGAAATCTTTCAACACAATTCCTGAAACCCAAGTTTCGCATGAATCTCAGAAAGGAAGCTTATTTTCATGAATTTTAAGTTATTGATTCGGCAAAACGAGAAATCAAGAATCTAGGAAACAGGGGTTCTACAATATGGGTCAGCGATCAACTTGTCTGTACACGGTAGAGCTAGGCGGGGGGTAGGGGGTGTGGGCTGGTATGCAGATCCAGACTTCTGCCCACTACTCCCTATGGTGTAGGCTGCCAATTTCAACCGGAACAGCCGATCGTACCGAAGATTTCCTTGCAACCATCAGACTTACATTCCGTCCATGGGCAGTAGTGCTAGTTCCTAACGCTAATAATCCAAGCCCTTCATCGCCAATAATGATAGCAGAATTCACACCTCTATCGTGCTTAGTTTTGCAGTTGGAACAACTCCAGCTACGCACTGCTAACGGCTGGGTACCAACCTGATTCAGGCCTAGGTGGCAACTCTTACTCGATGGTGCGAAAAACCGACCAATTTCGAGGTAAGTTTTACCTCTATTGCAGCTTTGTCTTTGACTTGTATGGTCAAATTTGACCATCCGCCATCGCTAATTACTTTAGCTAGGCATGGATTTTTTTACCCGGTTATTTACTGCCAAATTGTCAACAAGGATGATTTTGTTTTCCGGCACCAATTTGGGAGACATTTTTTCCTAGGATTCCTCACGAGCGTTTGCCATCTTTTCGTTAGCTATGGCACTATACGGGCTTTAGGGCGATGATTGGAATCTTGATGTTTGCGATATAGTTTATGCTGCTTACAGTTTAGATTTTTATAATTTGTGGTTAATAGCAAAAACGACCCCCATCTTTCCTATAAATTTGAGGAATTTATCACAAAAAGTTAGTATTTTTTGTGGGTACTAAATTGATTGCTTGTCATGCGTTAACTAGAACTTCGGGAAAGATGCTCGTTATTCAAATAAGTTGATAAATGCTCTGCATAGGTTTAGTTCATATATCTCGATTTTGACGGCTTTGTTGTGGCAATCGTTGCGACATTTACGGTTATTTATCAAAATTTTAAAAAAAATATTGATTGTTACCGTCTTGTGATATCTGAGATATTGGTTATTTCTTGCCTGTTTAACTCGTTCTCCAGCTAAGAGTGAAGACCACAAACAGGACGGCAAAAAACAACCCTGGTTTTCATTCCACCGCTAAGATGAGTACAGTTATAGCGGGGCACTTCCCGCCGAGTAAGTTAAATTGGAAGAGAATTGTATGTTGTCGAAAAGAATTTTACCTTGTCTAGATGTGAAAGCCGGTCGCGTGGTCAAAGGTGTCAATTTTGTCAATCTTCAGGATGCTGGCGATCCGGTAGAAATGGCTCAGGTTTACAATGATGCGGGTGCTGACGAGTTGGTGTTTCTGGACATTACGGCGACTCACGAAGACCGGAATATTATGATCGATGTGGTGTACCGAACGGCCGATCGCGTATTTATCCCTTTGACGGTGGGCGGCGGTATCCAATCCTTAGACACAATTAAAAGTTTATTGAGGGCGGGCGCAGACAAGGTGAGTATTAATTCGGCGGCGGTGCGCGATCCGAGTTTAATTGACAAAGCCAGCGATCGATTTGGTAATCAGTGCATTGTAGTGGCGATCGACGCCCGCAAACGGCAAGATGCGAACAATCCTGGTTGGGACGTGTACGTGCGCGGAGGGCGAGAAAATACCGGCAAAGATGCGATCGCCTGGGCCAAAGAAGCCGAACAGCGTGGCGCGGGGGAAATTCTCGTGACAAGCATGGACTCTGATGGCACTCAAGCCGGCTACGACTTGGGATTAACCCGGAGTATCGCTGAAATTGTCGAAATTCCCGTCATTGCTTCCGGCGGCGCCGGCAACTGTCACCACATCTACGAAGCCGTGACTGAGGGCAAAGCAGAAGCTGCACTGCTGGCTTCCCTGCTGCATTACGGGCAACTCAGTGTAGGAGAAATTAAAACTTATCTAGCAAAATGTCAAGTTCCCGTGCGACAGCAGCAGCCATTAGTTATTAGTCATTAGTCAGTGGATAGTGGATAGTGGATAGTCGGGAACATATCTTAATCTCTTGCAACATTTTCCATAAACCGCTCTGCGGGTTCACTCAAGCGCCCTCTCACATTGCAAACAGGCTAAATAAACCCCCCCACCCCACGATCAAACCAGTTACTGACATTGATACCGGTATGTGAGGCGCATCCGAAGGCACTTATAGAGAATTTTTTTGATTCTACACAAGTGCCTTCTACATAAATCTCTTGGGGCGATCGACGCCAGTCATCTAGAAATATTCCCTGAGAAGGATTTCAAATACCAGTTTTTTCAGCTAAATATTATATATTAGCTCAATTTGAAAGAGAGCAACACTTGCTTTTCTCAAACTTGAGTTAAAGATTGTGCAGAAGTTGAGTGAGCTTCAGCCTGTCAACAATCTCAGCAATTAAAATTTGTAAAAACGGAGAAATTGTGTATGTCTTTTATCAGCTTTAACTTTCCTGCCAAGCGTTTAGTTCGCACTTTAATAGCTGTTTGTTTTTGTGCTTTGATGTTTGTTTCTAATGCTTTCCCGGCTTTTGCAGTTACTAGCAGCCCCACCAAAGGTGAAGACCAACTTTTAGGAATTGAAAAAGAATCTCAAGAAGCTGTACTGAAAAAACCAATGTCCTTGGAAGAAACTCAAAAAAAAGCGAGCGAAGGGCCCAACGAAGTTCAGGGAGCCGCTGACATTGAAAAAATGAAAAACCCTTCCAACACAAACGCTACATCCTTTGAGCAACAAGTCAAAAAAGCTGTTGGTAACATCAAAGACTAACTCAGCGCGCAGTTGTCAGCCGAAAGTTGTCAGTATAAAAGATTAGGGACACGGCGTCGCGCCGTGTCCCTTGAAATGTCGTATCCAATCTAAATTTATCTCTACTTTTCAGAATTGGTATCAGATTGAATAAAAAAGTGGAAAGGACTTGGCACCTTTCGGCTTTACGAACACTCTTTGCTGGGGCTGCAAGTGCAAAATATCGAATCTTTCTCTCGTCAAATTAGCGTTTACTACTTGACCGTCATCTAATGTTAATTCTACCTGAATTTCCCATCCCAAATGAATCAAGCGACTGATTCTTGCAGGCACTGTTGCACTATTTTCTGTAGTTTCAATTACTACGTCGTGAGGGCGCAAGAAAATCTCCGGGTTGGCTGAGTCAAAGCCGTTGCCTTGAAACATTCTTGAACTGCTGGGCAATACATTGACTGGCCCGATAAAACTCATTACGAAAGCACTAGCTGGATGGTCGTAAATTTCTGCAGGTGTGCCGACTTGTTCGATTTTACCTTTATTCATTACTGTAATTCGATCGGCAACTTCCATCGCTTCTTCTTGATCGTGCGTCACAAAGACTGTGGTAACGTGTACTTCGTCGTGCAGTCGCCGCAACCAAGCACGCAAATCTTTGCGAACTTTGGCATCGAGAGCTCCAAAAGGTTCGTCTAGCAGTAACACTTTCGGTTCCACAGCCAGGGCTCTGGCGAGGGCCACCCGCTGCCGCTGGCCCCCTGAAAGTTGCGACGGGTATCTATCGCCCAATCCTGCCAATTGCACTAAATTCAACAATTCTTCTACCCGCGATTTGACTTTTGCGGGTGGTGTTTTCTGAATTTGCAGCCCGAAAGCGATGTTTTTTCGCACTGTCATGTGCTTGAATAGCGCGTAGTGCTGAAACACGAACCCAATTTTGCGGTCTTGGACGCTAGTATTGGTCGCATCTTGACCTGTCAGCCAGATTTTGCCGGAGTCGGGCATTTCTAAACCCGCAATCAGTCGCAGCAGTGTAGACTTGCCGGAACCTGACGGGCCAAGCAATGCGACTAGGGAACCCGATTCAATTTCTAAGCTGACTCGATCGAGTGCTTGGAAACTGCCAAACTGTTTTGATACGTTTTCTACGACTATGCCCATAGGTAGGAAGAAGGAAGAGGGAAGAGGGAAGAGGGAAGAGGCAGGATACAGGAAGCAAGAGGCAAGAGGCAAGAGGGAAAAATGTTAATCTCCGGTTTGTGGATGGGTTAAGGTAAGTTTTTTTATAGCACGATCGCACATCAGTTTGTTAATTTTAGGGTTTTGGCGATCGGTCAGTCGATTTTAGATTTTAGATTTTAGATTTACTTGCAGCTTGGAATCTGGAAGATGGAACTTTGGTATAAAATTTTGGGCTCTCCAGGAAAGGAGTCGGGGCTTTGTATCGGTTTTGGGCGGTGTCAAACAGCCGAAAATTAACAAAAATGCACCTCCAGAACAAAACAACACAATTCTTTGCCACCAAAGTTGGCGTTTGGTACTACAATGCAGCAAAAGTTCAAGCGTTTTTGACTTCAACGGCTGAGGGGATAAAGGAAAATGGGAGATGTTGGACGTGTGCCTGTAGGAATTATCGGCGCTTCAGGGTACGGCGGCGTGCAACTTGTGCGACTGCTGGCGGACCACCCGGCGGCTGAAGTAGTTTATTTGGGCGGGGATAGCAGTGCAGGAAAACCTTATTCCAGCCTTTACCCGCATCTGACTAACTGCATTGATTTGACAGTCGAGGCGATCGACCTAGACAAAATAGCGGCAAAATGTGAAGTTGTGTTTCTGTCGCTGCCGAACGGTTTAGCTTGTAAAATGGCACCGACGCTGCTCGAAAAAGGCTGCAAAGTCTTGGATTTGTCGGCTGACTACAGATTTGAAAATCTGGAAACTTACAAAGCTTGGTACGGAGGCGAACGATCGGACTCTGCTTTAGCTGCAACGGCTGTTTACGGTTTGCCAGAATTGTATCGCGATCAAATTAAAGACGCTCAGTTAGTAGGCTGTGCCGGCTGCTACGTCACGGCTAGTTTATTAGCCCTGGCACCTTTGCTCAAACAAGGCCTCATTGTGCCAGAAACAGCAATTATCGACGCCAAATCCGGTGCTTCTGGGGGGGGGCGCAAAGCCGAAGTTAATCTCTTGTTGGCTGAAGCAGAGGGTTCTCTGGGCGCTTACGGCGTTGGCCGCCACCGCCACACGCCCGAAATCGAGCAAATTTGTAGCGATTTAGCCGGACATGATATTAAAGTTCAGTTTACTCCCCACCTAATTCCGATGGTGCGGGGAATTCTGGCGACTGTTTACGCAACTTTGCGCGATCCGGGTTTGGTGAGGGAAGATTTAATCACAATTTTCAGTGCTTTTTACCGTAATTCTCCTTGGGTAAAAGTGTTGCCGGCTGGAGTTTACCCGCAAACAAAATGGGCTTGCGGCACGAATCTTTGTTATATAGGCATCGAAGTCGATCCGCGTACTGACAGGGTGATTGTGCTATCGGCCATCGACAATTTAATTAAGGGACAAGCCGGTCAAGGCATCCAGTGCATGAACTTGATGATGGGTTGGGAAGAAACTTTGGGTTTGCCACAATTGGCTTTCTATCCTTAATTGAGAATTGGGCATGGGGCATGGGGCATGGGGCATGGGTAATTGGTAATTGGTAATTGGTAATTGGTAATTGGTAATTGGTAATTGGTGGGTTTACGAGATTGTTGGTTTTAGGCAATTATTTCTGGTAAAACCCGCCCCTACAGGATGTAAATTGCCGATGCCCGATGCCCAATTCCCGATGCCCCATGCCCAATTCTCAATTCCCCATGCCCAATTCCCCATGCCCAATTCCCCATGCCCGATTACCAAGTATTATTTTGGCCCGTAACCGATCGACCCAGCATAAATTGCCCGATCGCCCAATTGGTCTTCAATCCGCAATAAACGGTTGTATTTGGCAACTCGTTCGCTGCGACACAAAGAACCAGTCTTGATTTGGCCGGCGCGAGTCGCTACCGCTAAATCGGCAATTGTGGTATCTTCAGTTTCACCGGAACGGTGGCTGATGACGGCTCGATAGCTGTTCCGTTTGCCCAGGTCGATCGTATCCAAAGTCTCGGTCAAAGAACCAATTTGATTCAGCTTAATCAAAATCGAATTGCTAGCTTTCAAATCAATTCCTTTTTGCAGCCGCGTGCGATTAGTAACAAACAAATCGTCACCAACCAATTGAACTTTGCTGCCCATTTTCTGCGTCAGCGCTACCCAACTTTCCCAATCGTCTTCATGCAAACCATCTTCAATGGAAACAATCGGATATTGACTGGCCAAACCATCCAAATAATCAATTAATTCGGCAGGCGAATGAGCCACACCGTCGTAAGTGTACTGCCCATTTTTGTAAAATTCGCTAGCAGCAACATCCAAAGCTAAAGCAACTTGTTCACCCGGTTTGTAGCCAGCTTTTTCAATAGCTGCAATCAACAAATCCAAAGCTGCTTGATTGGATTTAAGATTAGGCGCAAAACCGCCTTCATCACCCACACCAGTCAGCAAACCCTCAGCTTTTAAGACTTTACTCAAGGATTCAAATACCTCTGCACCCCAGCGTAAAGCTTCTTTAAAAGATGGCGCGCCCACAGGGACAATCATAAATTCTTGAATGTCCACATTATTGTTAGCGTGAGAGCCCCCGTTGATCACGTTCATCAGTGGTACGGGCAAAACGTTCGCCAAGGGCCCGCCCAAGTAGCGGTAAAGGGGGAGTCCTAAAGTCTCGGCGGCCGCCTTTGCTGTGGCTAAGGAGACTCCAAGAATGGCATTTGCGCCGAGGTGGGATTTGTTGGGGGAACCGTCCAAGTCAATCATGGTTTTGTCTACCAGCGCTTGGTCGATCGCATCTAGATTAGCCAAAGCCGGAGCAATTTTGTGTTCGACGTTAGCGACGGCTTTTAGGACTCCTTTGCCGTTATAACGTTTGTTGTCGTCGTCGCGAAGTTCGTGGGCTTCAAAAGAGCCTGTAGAGGCACCGCTGGGGACTTGGGCGATCCCGACAACACCGTTGGCTAGGTAAACTTCAGCTTCAATGGTGGGGCGCCCACGGGAGTCGAGGATTTCTCTGGCTTGAATAGATTCGATCGCAGTGTCTAGCATATTAATTATTCCTGACTTAACTCAAGGTTTCATGACAATTAGCAGTCTCCGGGTTTTCCCACGCTGACTGCTGACGGGTAATAGAGTACGCGATCCCCAGAATTATTGGTGCACAGTTCAAAATATTTGCGGATTTGGACGAGCAGACAGGTGTCAATAAGCTAGGCTTGTTGAATAAAGACCTCCGACAAGTTTGACAGTAATTTGATTGTTTTTAACCCCAGATTCCCGCAGATTTATTAATTGGAATTTTTGTTAAAATCAGAATGTCAACAAAGTCAATCAAAAAAGGAGAAAATTAGGATGTTAGGAACAAATCTTGGAGAAATTAGAGCATTAGCTGAAAATTCAGACCCTATTATTGCTGATCCCCCAAACACCAAATTACTCACAGGGCCATTGCCAAATCCAGCCAGTGACCCCAACTTTTTTGACTTAACTCCCAATGACGACGCAGTTCAATTAGCAAACGGAATTCTGCGGAATACTCCCGGAGGTTTGCGGGCTTTAGAGGGTAACGATTTTGTCAGAGGTTCCGGTGGTGCGGAACTGATGAACGGTAACAGCGGCACAGATACTTTAATCGGAGGTTGCGGCAGCGATACTATTCGCGGCGGCCAAGATTTTGACATTCTTTATGGAGAATGTGGCAGCGATTTTGTCAGCGGAGATCAAGGTGATGACTACGTTTATGGAGGTACAGCCAATGACTTTATTCGCGGCGGTAAAGGGAATGATGCTTTAGTAGGAGAGAGTGGAAACGATACTCTAATCGGTGATGCTGGAATTGATAGACTTTGGGGAAGTGAAGGCGCAGATTTGTTTGTCCTCCGCACAGAAGTGGGAGGCACTTCGGGAGAAATTGGTTCGATTCAACCGCCTCCTAGTGGCAATTTTGATGTAGATGAAGTGCCGGCAGATTTTATTCTCGATTACAATCCGGCTGAAGGTGATGTAATTGGATTGGCGTCTGGATTGACGCGAAATGATATTGTTTTGAGCGAAAGGTTTTTAACAATTGGTGATGCCAGAGATTATGACAGCAGTGGCCCTTTTCCTCCGGGAATTCCTCGCACTGCTGATTTTAGAATTTTAAATACTAAGGCGACGGTGATTCGGGAAGCTAGCACCGGCAATATCTTGGGTTTGGTGAAGGATGTTTCGCCGGATCAACTTCAGTTTATATCTGTATCGGATGAGGCGATCGTTCTAGGGTAATCCTCATAGGTTTGTAGTAAGCACTTGAGTCCTAGGAGAGGATCTAAAGCCCTGGCTACAAACCATTCCATTCGTTTCCCAATTCTGGATTTCAAGACCAGAAATCCGCCACATCATATCCCATTTCGGTGAGCATTTGCCGCAGCAGAGGTAAGCTTAAACCAATCACATTTGTGTGGCATCCTTCGATTTGTTCTACAAACAAACCGCCTTTACCTTCGAGTGCAAAACAGCCTGCACAGGCGAGGGGCTCTCCGGTAGCGACGTAAGCCGCTATTTGGCGGGAGGTAACTTCGGCAAAATGAACTTTTGTAACTTGGCAGCGAATGAGCGATCGCGACCTTGCCTGATCAAAGTCATCGAATCTAGTATCAATTAAAGCATGACCCGTATAGAGTTCGCCCACCTTACCGCGCATTTTGTGCCAGCGCGAGATTGCTTCTTCCGCATCCTTGGGTTTGCCGTGAATTTCGCCATCTATGAGCAAAATTGAATCGCATCCCAACACCAAACAAGATTTGGGATTGGAGATTTGGGGGTGAGAATTAGCTAGTAAAAACTTAGCTACAGCCTCAGCTTTTCCCTCTGCTAAAACTTGCACTAAATTAGTGGCATCTTTCATTTGTATTTGCCCTTCATCAAAGTCGCTGGGGCAAATCACAGCTTGAATGCCAGCATTTTCTAGCAGGCGGCGGCGCGCGGGAGAAGCTGAAGCTAATACGAAAGTTGGAATTTTCATAATAAGTTAACAAGGAAGAAGGAAGAAGGAAGAAGGAAGAAGGAAGAAGGAACAAAAAGAAACTATTCCCCATCCCCAACGCCCATGCCCCATTCCCCATTCCCAATTACTTTTTAAACCTAATAAACAGAGAAAGATTTAACAACTTTCTCAAAAGCTTCTTTTACTTTGGGCCAGCGTTCTTCGGTAGTGGAAACGTTAAGCGTAAAAAGTTTGCCGCGGCTGACTGCTACACTCGCTAAGTTGTGCCGTTCTTGGTTTGGCAACTTAACGGCGTATTCTAAAATGTAATAGTTTTTCGATCGCGATTCACGAGCTTCTGCATTGACTAATTCAGCTTCGCGGCCGGAATCAGCCGGGGCGATCGCACTTTTGCTGAGCTTGTATCCCACATCCGTCGGCGAACCCAAATCCGCCAGAGTTTTGTCCTTCGCGACTGGACTGATTACCACGCTGACGTTCTCAGTTTGCTGAATCAAATCGCGGAACACCACATCGGGCCCGTTAGAAACCGCGATCGGCAGCCAGCCGTTAGGATAGAGAAATTGATAGCCGTCGCCAGTATCAACGTAGCTTTTGAGCCCGGTGACTTTAGACACACAACCGGTCAAGGTGAGGCTTAGAACCACCAGAAGTATTGCCGCAATTCGTTTGAGCATTCTTTTTACGGGTAGAGTAAAACAAAAATATTTAATTTTAATTGTCTCACCAAACCTTGCCCCTAAAAATAGTTAAGCCATGGATCGCTGTTTGTGTACCGCCCGCGATCCATAGCCATATAGTTTAATTGTTAACAAAGTCATTAAAGCTGAGTCAGCCAGCTAATCAGCCCGTGCTTGGTCGAAACTTCTAAAGCCAAGAGAGAAACAAAGCCAATCATGGCAAGGCGGCCGTTTAAGCGTTCAGCGTAGGGGGTAAAGCCGGTGCGGGGTTCGTCATCGATGTATACTGTCGGCTCGATCGCAAAATTGTTCATTTTGCCTTGGTCGTCCAGCATTAAGCCTCGGTTACTCATGTTTTTTTTCCTAAATGGTTTTTAGTGTACTGTAACTAAATGTAACAGACTTGTGAAGATATGTAAAGGATTGTGAGAATTTTTTTTTAAAGACCTCGCTCTGACACCATATTTAAAAAAAAATCCAACTGTAGGCCAGCTCTAAACCCTTATATAGTCAGTGTTTTCCAAATCTAAAATCTAAAATCTAAAATCTAAAATGGTATGACTGTGGGTAGACTCTGGGCCCCGGAGGGGGGAGGATAGAGTGGAGAGGCACAAAAGTCGATGGTGTATGGCAAATCCAGTCTGGGTTTGACGAAAATTGTGGAACGGAGGAAAAATTTATGCGGGCCAGTCTGGAAATGCGGTGGTTTTATAGCGGTGCACTGCCAAAATCAATCAATCAATGGTTTGGAAGCGAGAGTCTCGGCGGGTATCTTTCGCCTCCTGAAGAGCGGGAAGACATATATTTACTAATACCAAGCTGCGACTACTTGGGAGTGAAGCTACGTGGGAAAACCTTGGAGGTAAAGTGGCGTCAGGGAGAGTTGGGGACGATGCAGTTCGCCAATCGCTGGGAAGGCAAAGCCGAAAAGTGGCTGAAGTGGGTTTGTGCGGACACGATGGCGCCGATACCGGCGGATATTATAGCGACAGGAAAGTGGGTGGCAGTCAAGAAAAAGCGAGCGCAGCGTCTTTATCAAGTTTCGGCCCCTGGTTCCCTGATGTCTGTGCCTGTGGAAGCCCCAATTCCCCAAGGTTGCACCGTGGAACTTACTCAGTTGAACATTAACGGCAGCGCGTGGTGGACTTTGGGATTTGAAGCTTTTGGCAGCGAAAGTTGTTTGACAGAAAACCTGCAAACAGTAGCTACTTGGACTAGCAAGAGTTATCAGGCGCAAAAGTTAAAAGCTGAGGATTCTTCTGCTTATCCGATTTGGCTAGGCAGCAAGTAATCTCAAACCCGGCTTTAATAATACCTCCTGTATTTTTTAGTCCTCCTCTGCAGAGACGAGAAGCAAGTGTAGACGCGGTTTCAACCGCCGAGTCTGGCAGTCCTGGACGCAACTGACATATATAGTAATATCATTCCGGTGCCACCGGAATGATGTTGACTGTTGAGTGTTGACTGTTGACTGTTGACAGTGAACAGTCAACTCGAATTTACTATTCCCATGCTAACGGGTTTGATATAAGGTGCTCTACTACCCGAAATCTTCAATAATATTTCAATAACGGAGTCTGACGCACCTGAGATGTTGCACCATTTTCAATTAGGTTTTTTACGGGCGGGCTCTCCTGCCCAACCCCTACTCCCCACAAGAAAACTCACTCTTTGTGGAACAGGCCGGAAAGCCTGTTAAGCGAGAATGGTGCAAGATGCACCCTAAAAATCGATCGTCCTGTGGCAGTTTGCCTTAGTCTTATCTGAGAGAGGGGGTTTGTAACTATTCTCCCTCTCTCCGATTCTCCCCCTCTCCGATTCTCCCCACTCTGCCCGCACTTCTGAGAATTTGACAAGCTAACATTGCCGCCCCAAACCCATTATCAATATTCACCACACCCACACCAGCCGCACAAGAATTGAGCATAGTTAAAAGAGGAGCAATCCCGCCAAAACTCGCGCCGTAACCTACACTTGTCGGCACAGCAATCACCGGACAATCTGCCAAACCCGCAACCACACTCGCCAAAGCACCTTCCATACCCGCAACCGCAATCAACACATCAGCATCAGCAATCACGTGCCGGTTGCTCAGCAAGCGGTGAATGCCGGCAACTCCGACATCCCACAAACGTCGCACCTGAAAACCGCAAAGTTCCGCAGTAATTGCCGCCTCTTCCGCTACAGGCAAATCTGCCGTTCCCGCACTGATAATAGTCACAGTACCCGGATGCTGCGGAGTTGGGGAATTGGGAGAAATTGCACAAATTCGAGCCTTTTGGTAGTAGCACAAATCGGGTATTTTTTGTTGCAGTTGCTCGAAAACTTCCGGTTCGATTCGTGTCGCCATCACCGCAGAATTTCGCCCGCGCATCGCCTCGATAATCTCAACAATTTGGTCTGGCGTTTTCCCTGGGCCCCAAATTACTTCAGGAAAACCAGTTCTTAAAGTGCGGTGGTGGTCAATTTTGGCAAAATCGCCGACTTGTTCAAAGTCAAAATGCTTTAATTTATCCAAAGCTGCGATCGGGCTAATATCCCCTGTCGCGACAGATTCGAGTAACTTCTGTAAAATTTTAGGTTCCATTAATTAATGACTGACTAATGACTGCTGACTGCTGACTATTCTGTTATTTTCAGGTCGTACAAATTCCAGAAAGCACCGCCGAGGGCACTGTAGCGAATTCCCGAAACGCGATCGCGCACGGCCTCAAAAGTCAGCGGATTCACCATATAGATAAACGGCACTTGTTCCGCTATAATCCGCTGCGTTTCAGCATAAAGTTCCTTGCGCTTCGCCTCATCGAGCTCCTGAGAAGCTTTCACGTAAAGGTCATCTATTTTCTGTTCCCAGTCGTCAACTTTCCAACCCTTAATCGGCGGTTCTCCGGCTTGCGGGCCCTGGTTGAAACTGTGCAGCGTGCCGTTAACAGACCAAATATTGTAGCCGCTGTGCGGTTCAGTACCTCCCGTAAAACCGCCGAGGTAAGTATCCCAATTCCGCGTCAACCGCAGCTTTTCCACATAAGTGTTAAAACTCAGGAACTGCGTATCAATTTGCATCCCCAGTTTGCCCAAGTCTTGCTTAATTTGCGTTGCCATTTGTTCCCGAACTTTTTTACCTGCCGCCATCAACAAAGTAAATCGCACCTTGTTGCCATCAGCATCCAACAATTCGCCGTTACTATTATACTTGAAACCAGCACTTAACAGTAACTCTTTGGCTTTTTGCGGATCGTAACTGTAAGTTTTCAATCCCTGTTCTGGGGACAGGTAGAACGGGCTTTGCGCCGGAATTGGGGAATGCAGGGGCGCGCCAAGTCCGCGATAAATATTGTTAGTCATGGCGGATCGGTTGATGCCGTAGGCGATCGCCTGCCGGAATTCCTTACTCGCGAACCAGCGAGACTTAACCGGGTCTACAAACGGCTGATTTTGAGCATTGCGCCCCTTATTCAGATTGAAACACATAAACACGCTGCCAGTATCGGGGCCGCCGTTGAATACCGTATATTTGCCGCGTTTTTCCTCCCGTTTCAGCAGCGGAAACACTTCCGGTTCCACGTTCAGAGTATCCAAATCACCCGATCGAAAATTCAGCAGTTGATTATCAGTATTTTCGATAATTTGCCAAACAATTTGCTGGATGTAAGGTTGAGGATTTCCCTCAGCATCTTTGCGCCAAAAATACGGATTTCGTTCCAAAACAACGCGCTGATTAGGAGTATAACTCAGCATTCGGTACTGACCATTTCCGACAATTTTTTTAGGGTCAGTATCAGTGCCCCAAGTAGCCAGGTATTTAGGGTTGCCGTCTGCATCTGTATTTTCTACAGCTTCCTGTAAAATATGACCTGGTAAAATCGGGATTCCGCCAGCATATCTAATAAATGGAGCAAAGGGTTCGGCAACGGAAAATTCAACGCGGCGGCTGTCAATTTTTTTAACTTTTGGAAATTCGCCACTGATGCCAACCCTCAGAATATCTTTCAAACCGCTAGGAATTTTGTCATTGAAATAAATTTTTTCATAACTGAAGATAATGTCATCAGTAGTCATCGGTTCCCCGTCCGACCATTTCAATCCCTCTCGCAGGGTAAAGACAATCTTTTTGCCATCTTTAGAAACTTCCCATGATTCAGCTAAACCGGGTTCTAACTCGGATGTCAAGCCGTTTTCGTTGATTAATCCCTCGTACATATAACCAAAGACGCTGTATGCAGATTGATTGAGGGGGTAGTTAAAGGTGGCCGGGCCGCTGGGGGTGGGAACGATGAGTCTGTTTACTAAGTTCGATCGGGCTGGAGTACACGCAGACAGAGTTAGGGTGGCAATTGCCGCCAGTAAAATCGCCAGCCAGCGCAGTCTTGAATGTAGCATCATAGAAATTTTCATAATTTTTTAGTTTACCATCTGCGTGCAACTATGACTGAGATTGTAACCAACCGAGAAAGTTTTTAGTGACAGAGAAATACTTTGTAATCCCGGCTTCTCGCAAAACATCTTGAACTTCCGGTAGACCAAATTCTTTGACGTTACCGCTGAGAAATACTTTGGTTTCTGTAGAATGCGATCGGGCATGACTGAGGATACAGTGTAGAATCAAATTGTCTGTTGGGTCTTTTTTGATGATAGGTGTGTTTAAATTTGCTTGAATAATCTCGGAATTTAATGCAATCATTTCGGCATTACATGACATCATAGAAATTGCTTCACGCAACCGCAATTCAATTTCATCTATTCGTTCAAGATAGTAAACTAATGACTCTTCTAGGTGAAAAGATAGAGAGGCGACCTTTTCAGAGGTCACATCTCGCTTTGTTTCGCTAATTTGACGGCTTAGCTGTTCCTTAAAAGAGTTTTGTCGCTTCAACTCGTCCTCGAAAGCTGACCAAGCCTCCATATAACAAACGCTGGGTATGACTAACTGAACTGATGAGGACAAATCTCTGAGCAACATAATTGCTTCAGCCTCACGCCCTGTAGCAATACTCATCAGAAAGTTGGTCTCGATATATATAATTGCCACCTAATTCCACTCCTGATTTTGTTGTTCCACTTGCGAGTAATGGCAGCAAACCGATGGCTGATATCTGTTCTGATGCTGGAGGAATTTCGGATTTCCAGTTATAATCTAAGTCATGCAGCCACGATTCTATCAGCCCCCCAATGGTACGTTCAGAGAGCCATCGACTGCCAAAACTCGGCATATAATAGCGACATATTTCACCAGTATTTAGAGTGCAAACAGGCTCCGATAAATTTACACCATCCCATTTGAAAATCAAAATTTGTTCCGCGTCAATAAACATAGCATAGGGAACGAGGGCGTTTTTTTCAGACAGCTTAGCTAACACAGCTTTCAGCCAATCGATCGCGCGATCGATAATTTTCTGTTTCGCGGCTGGTTCTTGAGCTTGAATAATTTTAACCTCGATTAGCACGACTATGTTATCGTCCTTATCCAACGCGATCACATCCGCGTCTACGGGTAATTGTAACTCCCAAGTGTCAGTGTCCATGATTTCAGGCTTCCTAGCGATGTTGGATTTGAGATTAACTTTACAGTCAATTAGAGATTCTATAGTTCTATTTTTTGCCCAACAAAACTACAGCGTAAGCCGCGATTCCTTCTTCTCTCCCCACCGGGCCTAATTTTTCGTTGGTAGTAGCTTTGATGCCGATTTGGTCAGGTTTTAATTGTAGGACAGCAGAAAGCCGATCGCGCATTTGCTCAATATGCGGTTTCAGCTTCGGACGTTCGGCCACTACCACCGAATCAATATTGCCGATTTCCCAGCCTTTATCTAATATTAACTGATTGACTTGTGCCAGCAAGACGAGACTATCAGCACCTTTCCATTTCGGGTCAGTTGGAGGGAAATACAGCCCGATATCTCCTAAGCTCAGAGCTCCAAGCATGGCATCCATGATAGCGTGGGTAAGTACGTCTGCGTCGCTGTGTCCTAATAAGCCTAATTCGTGGGGAATGTGGACGCCGCCGAGGATGAGGGGGCGTTCTGGAACTAAGCAGTGAATGTCGTAGCCGTTGCCGATGCGGATGTTCATGTAAAGTAGATGTTTGGGAAGTATAGCAAAAGACAATTATTTCATGTTTCCGGAGAGATTGCTGAAAAATAATGGTCTTGATTTACGGACTTTGCGGTAATTGTAGCAAAGACATACAGATGTCGGTTGGTCAGTCTGTCTTCGACAAAAAAGTTGTCTGGCATCTATCTTATAGCTGTCATTATTGCGGGGAGGCAATCGAGTTAGATAATAGTGATGCTATACCTAACGAAATGAGAAAAGAGATTTTAGCAAAAGAAGGGACTTGGAACTTGATTGTATTGGAAAAAGAACAACGTGCAACAGTTGTAACAAAAATCCTGCGTCAGGCTATGGAATTGTCATTAGCTGAAGCGATGAACTTAAAAAAGAAGATGCCTGGTTCTGTTTTTGTCGGAACTAAAGCTGAGACCGATCGACTAAGACATCTTTTAGCTGCTGAAGGATTGACAGCTTCAATAAGCAAAACTGTAACTTAGTTCTGCCTGGGGAGTTCTATTAGCTTTCAAGTGCTAATCATCCCTGAAGATCCAACTAATAACGGCTACATCCTCAAACCTTATTCTCCCCTCTCCTGCAACCACCGATCGTACAAATCCGATCGCCTTTGGCGCGTTCTTTCAATTTGCTGTTGCTTGCGCCAGCGAGCAATTTCTGCGTGATTACCAGACAGCAACACGTCGGGCACCTTCAATCCCCGAAAATCCGCCGGTCGAGTGTACTGCGGATAATCCAAAAGTCCGTCTTCAAAACTCTCAAACTTTAGGGAATCTTCCTTCGCCACAGTTCCCCGCAGCAATCGCAAAACTCCATTTATCAAAGCTAAAGCCGGAATTTCGCCCCCCGTGAGCACAAAATCCCCCAAAGACACCTCGCGAGTTACCAAATGCAGCACTCGATCGTCCACACCTTCATAATGACCGCAAATCAACACCAACTGATCGCGATCGGCTGCCAACTCCCGAAACATCGCCTGCTGCATCGGTTCCCCCTGGGGAGTCAGCAAAATCACCTCCCGCCGCGGCAAAATCGGCAGCGACTCCACCGCAGCAAAAATCGGTTCCGGCTTCATCAGCATCCCCACTCCCCCCCCGTAAGGCTCATCATCGACTCGCTGGTGTTTGTCTGTGGTAAAATCGCGGGGATTGACAAAATTCACCTCAGCAATCTTTTTAGCTAAGGCTTTGCCCATCAGTCCCGACTCTAGGGGAGCCCGGAAAAATTCTGGAAATAGGGTAACAACGTCAAATCGCACAATTATTGGAATTTCATTGATACATCACCTCTAGTTTGACCTTTAGAGGGAGTTCAGTTTTCAGTAATTGCTTTATTCTTTATAATTTCTTATAATTTCTGAAAATTTTGGCAAGTTAAATTCTCTTCCTGTGTCTGCGGGTCGGTTTTGTACAAAAATAATCGGTTTTTCATGACAGCGACTGCAAGTAAACTCGCCCCCAAACAACTGCGGGATACTGCGATCGGCGATCGCACCTCGCTCGCAAACAAATATTTATTCTTAAAAAGCCCTATTCTACCCACAGCAACGGCAAAATTGAATTTCACATCCAACAGAGGAAGACATACCATGCAGCAGTTGACATCTCAAGCCCTTGAACACAATATTCCCCAGCGCACAAAAACCTCGATTATGGTCATCGGGGGAGCCGAAGACAAAGTTCACGGGCGAGAGATTCTGAATACCTTTTTTTGCCGTGCTGGGGGTGCAAACGCTCGGCTGGCCATCATCCCGTGCGCTTCGCGAGATCCCGAAGGAATTAGCAACCGCTACCGCACCATATTTGACGAGATGGGCGTTAGCGCCGTCAAAGTAGTGGACATCCGCGAACGCGCACAAGCCGAAAACCCCGTCTGGAAAGATTACTTAGAAGATTGTACGGGCGTATTCATCACAGGCGGCGACCAACTGCGGCTCTGCGGGCTGCTGGCGGACACCCCGCTGATGGAGAAAATTCGCAAAGAAACTCTCGAAGGCAAGATTACCCTCGCTGGCACCAGCGCAGGTGCTGCGGTGATGGGATATCACATGATTGCAGGCGGTGGGAGTGGTGCGTCACCGAACCGCTCTTTAGTAGACATGGCAAACGGACTTAACATTATTCCTGAGATCATCGTAGACCAGCACTTTCACAACCGCAACCGCATGGCTCGCTTGCTGTCGGCTGTGGCTTGCCATCCCGATCGCCTCGCTATTGGTATTGACGAAGATACCTGCGCCTTGTTTGAGGGAGACGATACTATGAAAATTCTCGGTAAAGGCACTGTGACTATTGTTGATTCTAGGGAAAATTTTTATACCAATGAGTCTATGGTAGGAGCGACAGAACCCTTAAGTCTGTTCAATATGCGGTTGCACGTTCTGTGTCACGGAGATTGCTACAATATGCCCCAAGGCAAACCAATGCCATCAGGAGCGTGTTCCGAGTCTGGCTGGCCCCCCGAATGCCGCACAGCCAACTAACGTAGAACATCTCTTGTCATTGATTCGGCAGAAATTAGGCGGCATTCCGGCCGAATCATGGATACAACAAAGAATAGATTCCGAAGCAGCCACGGGCTGACCCCAGCAGGCAGAATCACAGAAAATTCTAACTTCGGGCTTTGAATTTTTGCTAGCCATTGACCTGTACTTGTTTTTAGCCGATCGCAGGGGCATGAATTTTCAATTGGGTAGCCCATAACTGGAAATTCACTCCCAAACTGTTCGCAGCGAACAGTCGATCGAGCAATCTAGATCGAAATTGAATAAATGCTCCAATTATCTATAAGATTTCGCGCCCCATACCCCTCTAACTGCCATGAAAATACTTAAAATCCAGACTTTACGCGGCCCCAACTACTGGAGCATCCGACGCCAGAAACTCGTCCTGATGCGTCTGGATTTAGAGGAGTGGGCAGATAAAACCACAGCGGAAATTCCTGGATTCTATGAAGGGTTGATCGCCGCACTTCCGAGTTTGAACGACCATCACTGTTCCCCAGGCCATCAGGGAGGATTCCTGCAACGGGTCAGAGAAGGCACAATGATGGGACACGTAATCGAACACGTCGCCCTAGAACTTCAGGAAATGGCAGGAATGCCGGTCGGGTTCGGCCGTACCCGCGAAACTGCGACCCCAGGTATTTACCAAGTAGTAATTGAGTATCAAAACGAACAAGCAGGTCGCTATGCAGCCCGGGCGGGCGTGCGACTGTGCCAAAGCATTGCCGAGACAGGCACTTATCCAGCAGCAGAATTAATCCAAGATTTGAGAGACCTGAGAGAGTTTGCTGCTTCGGCGGCCTTGGGGCCGAGCACGGAAACACTGATTAAGGAAGCAGAAGCGCGCGGCATTCCTTGGATACCTTTGAGCGCCAGGTTTATGATTCAACTCGGCTACGGGGTTCACCAAAAGCGGATTCAGGCAACTCTGAGCAACCGCACAGGAGTTTTGGGGGTAGAACTTGCCTGCGACAAGGAAGGTACCAAAAATATCCTCGCCAGCGCTGGTGTGCCGGTTCCCAGAGGAACGGTGATTAATTATTTGGATGAACTGCGCGGGGCGATCGAAGATGTCGGCGGTTATCCGATCGTCCTCAAACCCCTAGACGGCAACCACGGCCGCGGCATTACGATCGACATCAATTCCTGGGAAGCAGCAGAAGAAGCCTACGACTTAGCCAGCGCGGCATCAAAAACAAAAAGCGTGATAGTAGAGCGCTATTACGTCGGCCGTGACCACAGAGTATTGGTAGTCAACGGGCAAGTCATAGCAGTCGCAGAACGAGTACCCGCTAACGTCGTGGGCAACGGCAGGTATACAGTAGAACAGCTTATTGAAGAAGTAAACCGCGACCCGCAGCGAGGAGATGGACACGACAACGTGCTCACCCGGATCACGATCGACAAATTGTCCCTGGATTTGCTGCAAAAACAAGGATACGCGATGGACTCCGTAGTGCCGGCCGGCGAAAGAGTATTTTTGCGGGCGACAGCCAACTTGAGTACCGGTGGCATTGCAGTCGATCGCACCGACGAAATCCACCCAGAAAACGTCTGGCTGTTTTCCAGAGTCGCCAAAATTATCGGTTTGGACATCGCCGGCATTGACGTAGTAACTCCCGACATTTCCCAACCCCTGCGCGATGTCAACGGCGTCATCGTCGAAGTCAACGCAGCACCGGGTTTCAGAATGCACGTCGCCCCGAGTCAAGGTTTACCCCGCAACGTGGCCGGTGCCGTCTTCGATATGCTTTTCCCCTCGCCTCAACCCAGCCGGGTGCCGATTTTAGCGGTAACGGGAACCAACGGCAAAACTACAACCACTCGCCTGCTTGCTCACATTGTCAAGCAGACCGGTCAGATTACTGGCTACACGACTACCGACGGCACTTACATCGGCGATTATTTGGTAGAAACCGGAGACAATACCGGGCCACAGAGCGCTCAATTGATTTTGTCTGACCCGACGGTGGAAGTGGCGGTGCTGGAAACCGCTAGAGGCGGAATTTTGCGATCGGGCCTCGGCTTCGATCAGTGCGATGTCGGCGTCGTCTTGAACGTCGCAGCCGATCACTTGGGCATTGGCGACATCGACACCGTGGAACAACTAGCCAAACTCAAGAGCGTCCTCGTCGAGTCGGTAATGCCCAAAGGCTATGCAGTTTTGAATGCAGACGACCCGCTGGTATCACAAATGGCGCAGCGTGTCAAGGCTCAAATTGCATATTTTTCTATGAACCCGGACAACGAACTGGTTGCCAAACATACCGCTGCGGGCGGGCTGGCAGCGATTTACGAAAATGGGTATTTGTCGATTTTGAAAGGCGATTGGACGCTGAGAATTGAGCAGGCTGTGAACGTGCCGCTGACGATGGGCGGGCGGGCGCCGTTTATGATTGCTAATGCTTTAGCAGCTTGTTTGGCGGCTTTTGCCCAAGGATTGAAAATAGAAGATATTCGGGCTGCTTTGTCAAGCTTCCAAGCATCGGTCGGTCAAACTCCCGGGCGGATGAATTTGTTTAATTTGGGCAGCTATCACGCTTTACTCGACTACGCCCACAACCCGCACAGCTACAAAGCTTTGGGCAGTTTCGTGCTGAATTGGCCGGGGCTGCGGATCGGGGTTGTCGGCGCGCCCGGAGATCGGCGAGATGAAGATTTTGTCACGCTGGGTAAACTTTCGGCCGAGATGTTCGATCGCATTATTGTCAAAGAAGATATTGACAGGCGCGGGCGAGAACCCGGTGCTGTGGCAAAGTTAATTTGCCAGGGAATTGCAGAGGCGATTTCTGCAGGAACCGCAAAGAAATCTCAAGTTGAATACGAGTTGATTCTCGACGAAACAACGGCCGTTAACAAAGCTTTAGATGAGGCTCCTGCCGGCAGTTTGGTAGTGATTTTACCTGAAGGTGTCAACAAAGCTCTGAGTTTAATTGAAGCCCGGAAACCGATTCAGGAATCTGCCGTAAGTCAAAGCTTTGTTGATCGATCTAATGAGGAAAGTTTGAAACCGACCGTTGTGAATCAAGGCTAAATTCTTAAGTCTCATTTAATTAATAGGTTGGGTTGAACTTTGAGGAAACCCAACCTATTTGTTTAACGAGTCAGAAAATATCGCCTCCAACTAGCAGATAAAAGCGGGCATGAAGCAAGTTCTGAAGAATCCTCCCGATATCGATAGAAGGCATTGTTGACTCGTGCCACACTTCACTCCGGTAGCGGACGATCCACAAGAATCAGAGGAAGCCCACTTTCTACTACCCCCTCTGTCATAACTCTGAAATACCAACCGAGTCGTCCATTAGCGATCGCTCGTTTTGGCAAGTCTTTTATCCGCCATCGTCGCGCCAGTTTCCAACAGGGTTCTCGTGGCTGCGACACCTGAACTTGAGCCTCCCCAATCCTGTAGATGTCGCCGATGCAAACATCTTCTTCAGATTGATGCGCTACCGTGAAATTTTCTCCAAATGCACCGTAGGGAAAGTCCGGTAAATGAAGCTCCTGTTGCCACTTGGGATAGTGTGTTGCAGCATAAGCTAAGACGGCTTTTTCAACGCCACCGTGCAAGTTGAGATCGGCTTGCCCATCGCCCACAAGATTTGTTTTGCCCAGATAAACCGCCCCAGTAATGCGTTCCTTGAAGAATCCAGTTGTCCAAGGCCCCGACCTTGGATCGGCTGCGTCTTCAGTACCAAGCTGTCTTGGCAAACCCACTTGAATTGAAACGAGAAGAGGAACATCCATAAGTCGCTGCTAACTCGCGAGTTCTAGGGCTGATAACTCCGCCCCAAAGTTGATATGGAAAACTTGCCCGTCAAAAACCAGCGCCGGAACGGTTTTAACACCCGCCGCCACCGCTTCTGCTACACACTCCGGGCGATCTGTCAAATCGACATACTCGACTTCGTAACGATCGCGATCGAGAGCCTGCACAATGGCTCGATCCGCCTGAATGCACACCCCGCAATCTCCACGACCCATATAGAAAATTCCTTTGCTTTTCATTGCCGTAGCTCCTTGTTGCTATAGTTGGCTATGCAGGAGACTATAGAAGGCTCGAAGTTCCGCTTGCAAGAGAGTACGTTTTGGTAAGGTAGGTACGTTTTGGTTACAAATGTGAATCCACCAGACCAGCCGGGCGCCAAAAATTTTTCTGAAGCCTCAAGCAACTTTGTTGCCATGTTTGAGGATTGTGTAGGGTGTAAATGGACGCTTCACATTCTGATGCAGATTCGCAATGGCGTAAATCGCCCAAGAGCGTTAGTGAGAACCAAGCAAGGGTTGACTACAAAGGTTCTGAACGAGCGTTTGGCAAAGATGGTTCAGTTTGGAATTCTTGAAAAAATAAGCTATCCAGAAGTTCCACCTCGCGTTGAGTATCACCTAACGCTCTTCGGTCAGGAGTTTGTTGAAATTCTTGATCGTATCGAAGCGTTGCATCGCAAGTTCGGAAGTATCTGATAGAGGTGGGTTAAGTTCACATAGCAAGCCGATCGCCCCTACTCTTTGAATGCCAATTCTCAAGCTTTATTGCATCTGCAAATACTCCAACACCAGCAACCGCAAATAGTCCAGCATTCGGATATAGGCTCGCATTTGAAGATAGCCCGATCGCGTCTCATCATAAAACTGAGCGATCGCAGAACGATCGAATACCCTAAGCTGATGTAAATTTGCGATCGCTTGCTCGCGATTCTCAACCTCTGCGCGCTCCTCAATCTGACTAGCATAACCGCGAATACTTACTGTTACTAACTCAAGCTCCTCCAGAAACGAAAAATCTTCCTCGGAACCAAGATACCTCTGAGATATCTCTTTGCGCTCTGATTTAGTGTTTTGATAGTCAACTGTCAACTGTGCCAAAAGTTGCACAATAATATCCTGCCCCAACGCTAATTTGTTCTGAACTTGTGCCATATCGCTATTCCTCATTAATGCCATAAGTCACGATTTTCTCAACACCATACTGGTCAGGTCGCACAATTAAAAACTCATTGCCCTTTCGGTAAACAGCGGCTCCATCCTGCCGATATCCCGTGCGAGGAACTTACAGCACCTCTGGTGTTGAAGTTGTGTGCTTTACGCAAATATTTGAGTGGATCAAATCCTTTTCTTTGTGAATGGTCTAACACACTTTGGGCCACAGTTCGATAAGTTCCTCTATCCCATTCAGACAGATATTGCTGTAGTTCGATAACTTCAGTATTGGAATAGTTTTCAAACAGTCGATCTAAATAAGGATCTACAAATGATTCGTCTGGCATTATCACTCTCATTCCAGAGGATATTATTGATTATAGCTTTATTGGAAAAAGATCGATCGCCTTTTATATCAAATCCACTCTTCATCGGAATGATTCATCTCTCTCATCTCTTCCTCTGTGTTCTCTGCGTACTCTGTGGTTAAATCATTCCGATCCAATCAGAATTGGTATTACCCCTTAACAACCGCCCACTGAGTCACCGGCGCAAGCGGCTTCCAACCCTGAAAAGAACCGATCGCCCCTACTCGCTGAATCCCAATTCTAATTAGTTCCCCGCCATAACGATCGTGCCATTGCAAAACTTTAAACTCGCTCTCAACTGTCACGGCATTAACAACTAATCGGCCGCCTTCACCTAAAGCATTCCAGCAATTTTCCAGCACAGCTTCTGCGGTGACACCGCCGCCGATGAAAATAGCATTCGGTTGAGGCAAATTTGTCAGGGCTTCCGGCGCTTCTCCCGCCACGATTTCGAGTTCGGGAACGCCGAAAGTCGAGGCATTTTCAGCGATGTATTGCAATCGAGTCGGATGGCGTTCGATCGCGATCGCCCTGCACCGAGGATGACTCCGCATCCATTCGATCGCGATCGAGCCGCAGCCCGCCCCCACATCCCAAAGCAACTCTCCGGGAATCGGTGCTAACGTTGACAGAGTAACGGCTCTAACCTCCCGCTTGGTAAGTTGGCCGTCGTGGCGATAAGCAGCATCCGGCAAACCGGAGGTACGAGGGAAAATCACAGTTTCGCGATCGGCTGCAACTGCGATCGCGATCGTGTTCAAATCAGCCAAATCCGCTGCATTCCAGGCTGCTGCTACCCCCTCGATCCGCCGTTCCGATCCCCCTCCCATCCGCTCGAACACGGTCATCAAACTGCTACCAAACCCTCGCTGCGTCAACAATTGTGCCACCTTTCTCGGCGTGTGTCTGTCAGCGCTCAACACCAGCAACCGCGCCCCCGGTGACAAAGCAAGGGCGATCGATGCGATCGGGCGATTTGTCAAACTGAAAGTCTCAACTTGGGCCAGCGGCCAACCCAAACGGGCGCAAGCAAGACTAAAAGCCGATACCGCCGGAATCACAGTCATTTCCTCCATGGGAATCTGGCGCGACAGCGTGACGCCGATGCCGTGACACATGGGATCGCCGCTTGCGATCACGCACACAGACTGTCCCCGGCGGCGGATGATGTCGTCAACTGTTGTCTGCAAAGGCGATGCCCAAACCAATTTTTCGCGGGTGTCGTTGGTTGGTAGCATTGCTAGGTGACGGGCGCCACCAACAACGACTTGAGATCGAGAGAGGAGGGTAAAGGCGATCGGGCCCAGCCCTGAAAGTCCATCTTCGCCAATCCCCACCACCGAAAGCCATTTGTGCATTGAATGCTTACCGCTAATCTCGTTTCCGGCTGCATCGGAATCATCAAACTCGATAATCATCACTCATTAGTTATTAGTTATTAGTTATTAGTTATTAGTCGTTAATCGTTAATCATATTATGTCCGCTCGAACAACCAGAATAAAATTGGTTTATAGTGAGGACTTCAGTCCTCATAAAACTCGATCGCACTGAAATCCTCAGTACAAAAGTTATAACTCACATCTTGCATCCTTCTCGCTTAACAGGCTGTCCGGCCTGTTCCACAAAGAGTAGATTTTCTTGTGGGGAGTAGGGTTGGGCAGGAGAACCCGCCCGTGAAAGGCTTATTAACAATGGTGCAAGATGCCAGTTATAACGCTTATTTTACCGAACTAGATATGTGAATAAAGTATAAAAAAATATTTTTCTCCAAACAAAAAGCGCCCCTATTTCTAGGAGCGCTTTTTGTTAATCTCAAGTTAAAAATTAACCGTTGATAGAAGGAGCAACCAAAGCTACGGGAGTTGTTTCACCAGCAGCCAAGTCGAGAGGGAAGTTGTGAGCATTGCGCTCGTGCATTACTTCCATACCCAAGTTAGCGCGGTTGATGACATCAGCCCAAGTATTGATGACACGACCTTGAGAGTCGATAATCGATTGGTTGAAGTTGAAACCGTTCAAGTTGAAAGCCATCGTGGAGATACCCAAAGCGGTAAACCAGATGCCGACTACTGGCCATGCACCTAACAAGAAGTGCAAGGAACGGCTGTTGTTGAAGGAAGCGTATTGGAAAATCAAACGACCGAAGTAGCCGTGGGCTGCAACGATGTTGTAGGTTTCTTCTTCTTGACCGAATTTGTAACCGTAGTTTTGTGATTCGGTTTCGGTTGTTTCACGAACCAAGGAAGATGTTACCAAGGAACCGTGCATGGCGGAGAACAAGCTACCACCGAAGACACCAGCAACTCCCAACATGTGGAAGGGGTGCATCAGGATGTTGTGCTCGGCTTGGAACACGATCATGAAGTTGAATGTGCCGGAGATACCCAAGGGCATACCGTCAGAGAAGGAACCTTGTCCGATTGGGTAGATCAAGAATACTGCGGTTGCTGCTGCCACTGGTGCAGAGTAAGCTACGCAGATCCAAGGACGCATACCTAAGCGGTAGGACAATTCCCATTCACGACCCATGTAGCAAAATACACCGATCAGGAAGTGGAAAATTACCAATTGGTAAGGGCCGCCGTTGTACAACCACTCGTCTAAGGAAGCTGCTTCCCAGATTGGGTAGAAGTGTAAGCCGATGGCGTTGGATGAAGGAACAACAGCACCTGTGATGATGTTGTTACCGTACATCAAGGAACCTGCTACTGGTTCGCGGATACCATCGATGTCCACTGGAGGAGCAGCGATGAAGGCGATGATGTAGCAAATGGTGGCGCTGAGCAAGGTAGGAATCATCAAGACGCCGAACCAACCGATGTAAATCCGGTTGTCTGTGCTTGTGACCCACTCGCAGAAGCGTTCCCAGACGTTGGCGCTTTCGCGCTGCTGTAAGGTTGTTGTCATCTGTTTATGATTGCTTTATTTGGTTTTCAATGTTCGTGACGGCTTTGTGTTCCGCCATGTAAATAAACATAAAGCTTTTATTTCAGTTTGTAAAGGCCTTTTAAGCACAGTTTTTATTATGAATGTCATAAGCTGCGCTGATAATAAGCCAGAATGCTTGCTGTATGGTGTTTTAAAAAGCAGAGTGCGGAATTTTTGGACGATCGCCCACCAATGAAGAATACTCATAATCTACCGAGGCAACGAGATTCGGGACGGGCGTCAGTGTTAAGATAGATGAAGTGTTGCGATCGCCAACCGCAAAACTCGCACTGCACAGATATATGTTGTTGCGTAAGTCCGATCGATAAAAGTCCCAAGGAATGTCCCGCACCGTCACCTACAGCCCTGCTTATACTCTGGTTCCCACTTACGAGTGTTATAACCGCTGCACCTATTGCAATTTTCGGGCAGAACCGCTGCAAAGTCCTTGGCTGACACTCGCAGAAGCCGAAAAACAGCTCAAGTTCCTGCAAACTCAAGGTGTAATTGAAATTCTCATCCTCAGCGGCGAGGTACATCCTCACAGTCAACGGCGAAAAGCTTGGTTGCAGCGGATGTACGATTTGTGCGAACTGGCGCTTGCTCTGGGATTTTTGCCGCATACTAATGTGGGGCCACTCAGCTTTGAGGAGATGGCACTGTTAAAAGAGGTAAATGTATCGATGGGGCTGATGCTAGAACAGCTTGCCCCACATTTGTTACAAACGGTTCACCGACACGCACCGAGTAAAGTGCCGGCGCTGCGGCTGCAACAGTTAGAATGGGCTGGGGAATTAAAGATTCCGTTTACAACTGGTTTGCTGCTGGGAATTGGGGAAAGTGAGGCAGATTGGGTGGAGACTTTAGAAACGATCGCCCGGATTCATTCGCGTTACTATCACATTCAAGAAGTTATCCTCCAGCCACACAGTCCGGGAAATCAGCAAAGTTGGGACGGTGAAGTTTTTGATGCTACAAAAATGCCGGAAGTAATTGCGATCGCCCGCAGCATTTTACCTGATGAAATTGCCCTACAAATTCCGCCCAATTTAGTTGCACAACCAGACATATTGCTGGCTTGTTTAGAAGCAGGTGCTAGAGATTTAGGAGGGATTGGGCCGCGGGATGAAGTTAATCCCGATTATCCTCACTTGCAACACCAAACTTTAACAGAAATTTTAGCAGCATCGGGATGGCAACTTGTGCAGCGTTTGCCTGTTTATCCTCAATACGATAAGTGGCTGCCGCAGACATTGCAAACTGCTGTAAAAAACTGGAGAGTCAATCGATTTTAGATTTTAGATTGAAGAATTGAGCCTACTGATAAATCCGGGGGCTTGTGACCAAATTGCTTGATTGTCAGTTATTAATTATGGGTAATGGGAATTGGTAGCAAGATTCTTTAAATTGCTGCTATAGAGATTTTAAATCAAAGAACCGCCACCATCAATCCAGACTTCAGTACCTGTGATAAAGCTGGACGCATCTGATACCAGAAATAAAACTAATTGGGCGACTTCTTCGCTCGAACCTGCGGTATTATCAGTCAAAGGAATCAGGTCTTGAATCGCATCAGGATCGAGTGGAATGTCATCAAGATGGCGCTTAACCGTGCTTTCCTCAATGGCTGTCAGCACCCCACCCGGACAGATCACATTGACTCGGATTTGGCTGGGAGCAAGTTCTAGCGCCAGCATTTTCGCTAAAGCTACTTGGGCAGCTTTGCTGGAAGCGTAAGCTGTGGCCCCCACTTTCCTGAAACTTCTGGTGCCATTAATCGAGGATGTAATAACGATGGAACCTCCTTGTTTTTTTAGATAAGGAACAGCATATTTCACAGTCAAAAATGTTCCTCTGAGGTTGGTGTTAATTGTCTTGTCCCACTCTTCGGGTTCTATTTCTTCTATCGGCGACCATACACCGTTAATACCTGCATTTGCCAACACAATATCAATTCTTTGATATTCGTCAATAATTGTTTGAAATGCCTGTTGCATTTGCCGAGAATCCGCCACATCTGCGGCAATAGCTAGCCCGCAGCCTCCTTCATTGACCAAATGGCGGACGGTTTCTTGCCCGGTTTCTAAAGTGCGATTGATAACAGCAACTTTTGCGCCTTCCTTGGCAATTAAAATTGCTGCTGCACGACCAATTCCCGACCCGCCGCCGGTAATAACGGCAACTTTTTGTGAAAGTTTCATAAGTTTTTATGTAAAATAAAATAATATTAAATATTATACGCGATCGCATAGCCTAAAAATAGGACTAGAGAGAGAGCTTTAGTCCTAACTATAGATAGATTTTAGTTATCAAAGATATGAAAGCAAAAAGTAAAAAGATATCTTGCTTTTTACTTTTTGCTGTTAACACCCTCCTTACGGCTGCGGCACCCAGACAGAAACTGAACCGGCGTTACACCTAAAATCAGCCCAACCATCCTCATTCGTAGTGATGGGTTCTTGGATGTGTTCGGTGATGTCAATATAAGTTCGATTCGGCTGTCCGACTTCCATAAACTTAGTGCCATCGCCTCCGTTACTGAGTACCACAGCCATGCCGCCCGGATGTTCTTCATCTCCGAGTCGCGTCCAGCCAATGGTGTTGGCGTGGTCGAAGTAATCGTACTGATTGCCGTAGGAATAAGTTTGGCGCGCGAACAAGAACTTATCTACCATAAACTGATGTTTGTCTAACCAAATCTCGTATTCATTGCCATCATTTGCTTTATCCTTATAGTTAGCGCCGTAATAATCCGGGTAAAAAATGCACGGATATCCTTCGCGCCGCAGCAGAATTAAAGCGTAGGCAAGGGGTTTAAACCAAGCCTCGACAACTGATTCTAGGGATTGTAAGGGTTGGGAATCATGGTTGTCTACCAAGGTAACGGCGAGGGCGGGTTGCTGTTGGACGAGAGTGTTATCAAAAATTGTTCGCAAATCGTAGTTATTGCCGGCTTTGCTAGCAGCGTGGAAGTTGTAGTGGAGGGGTGCGTCAAATAAGGCTACTTTACCGTTGGTTGCTTCTAGGAAGTAGTGCAAAGCTTCCACTTCGTAAGACCAATATTCGCCGACGGCAAATAGGTCGCGTTGGGCATAGTGGCGGACGTGTTCCAACCATTCTTGGAAAAATTCTGCTTTAACGTGTTTGACGGCATCGAAGCGAAAGCCGTCAACGTTTGTTGTATCGACATACCACTCACCCCAGTATTTTAATTCGCCGCTGACTTCTGGGTTGTCCATATCTAAATCGCAACCCATCAGGTAGTCATAATTACCTTTTTCTAAGTCTACTCCTTGATCAAATTCTTTACCTTTTAGCAGGTAAACCGCATGGGTTTCTGTGTTGTAAACGTTGTAATCAATGGCGTCAAAATGCCACCAATGCCACTCCATGCTGGAATATTTTTTATCGCGGCCGGGGAAGGTAAAATTCGTCCAAGCTTTGATTTTTTGATATTCGCCTACGGTGTCATTCCGGTTGTCGGGATTGAAGGGTGTGGCTTCGGCTTCTTCTTCTGCGTCGGCACCTAATTTGTGGTTGAAGACAACATCGGCATAAATCCGAATTCCTGCATCTTGGGCAGCTTTTATCGCGGCCAAATACTCATCTTTTGTCCCGTATTTCGTCCGTACTGACCCTTTTTGGTCGAACTCACCTAAATCGAATAAGTCGTAGACGCCGTAACCCACATCCATGCCGCCGCCCGTTCCTTTATAGGCGGGTGGCAACCACAGAGATGTAACGCCGATTTTCGCTAAATCTTTTGCAGATTTCGCTAGCTGATTCCACAGGCTGCCGTCGTCGGGGCTGTACCAGTGGAAATACTGCATCATGACGCCATTGGCTTCAGACATATATTTAGTTTTTGCTATTTTGTAATGTTGCCAGATAGATTTTTGTTCGTAGCTTGCTAGTTTACGTAGGTCTGCAATCTATCGTTAATAAATATCATAATAGATGGGGTTGCTCACCACAATCTATCTGTTGATGGATTGACAAAAAAATGTAAATTTGATAATAATTATTTTCAGGCTATAGAAAATTATTAAAAGGGTGGCGATGCTTCGGCAACTCGCTCAACTCTGGTGTTCCAAGTGCCGTCGATCGCCAATTCAAGCAATCTAAATCCCGGGGGGATTTCGTCAACTATAATCGGATGGCTTTTGGGTAAAAGTTGGATGCAGGTGCTGGGTGTCCCCAAGTAGGTAACTAACCCCCGCTGTTGTTGAAATTCTTGGTGAATATGGCCGCAGAGGACGATTTTGATTTGAGGATATCGATCGACAATTGCCAAAAATTCATCGGCATTGTGCAGCATCATTCCATCCATTATTTCACAGTCGATCGGCAGCGGATGATGGTGCAAGGCAATGATAACTGGTCGATCGCCGGTTTGTTGCAGTTGAGAGTCGAGCCAATGCAAGCTTTCTGGGGAAAGCCGCCCGCCGTCGCATCCGGCTTCCACACTCGAAAGTAATAGAAATTGCCAGTTTCCTAGCATCCATGATTTTTCTGGGGAAAGGGGCGGTTGATTTAAGATTTCTGCCATGACTGGGATGTTGTCGTGGTTCCCAGGTATCCAGTAGGCGGGTATTCCTAGGGGGGCGATGAGGGATACGAGGCGCTGGTAGGATTCTGGTGTTTCGTCTTGGGACAAGTCGCCTGTGAGTAGGAGTAAGTCGGGCGGCGGCTGTATCTGTTGCAAGCGATCGAGAACTGCTTGGAGGGTGCGGGCTGTTGAGAGGCCTTTCCATTCTCGATCGATCTCTGCAAACAAGTGAGTGTCCGTGATTTGGGCGACGAGTAGGGGAGAAACTGGTGTCATGGCTGGTGTTGCGGGTCGTTGCTATAGTTCTAGATTACCTTCCCACAAGGGTTTTGGGGATATGGGAAAAAAGGGCGATTCCCTACCCTTGGGGGACCAAGGCGCGTTGGGGATAGCTGCGCTTTACGAAATTTTTGACAGGTATGTTAAAATTTTCGAGATTTGGTGTACTATAAGAAAACGTCAAATTTCAGACGTGACGGCGGCATAGCCAAGTGGTAAGGCAGAGGTCTGCAAAACCTCCACCCCCAGTTCAAATCTGGGTGCCGCCTTTTTTAATTTTTGTTAGATGTGGCTAAGATGCCGTTTGGGCGATCGAGAAAACCCTCTTGAGTTTTGGCTTTATAACAGCGGCCGGCTCGGTTGGTGCATAATTCAGATGGACTAGAAGCGCTGATTGATGAGATTAATGGTGAAATTGCGGATTGATTTGATTGACTCAGTTCAGTAGGACAATCTTCTAATATCAAAGGTAATCATAGATCGAATAGGTATATACTATGGCTGAAATTCAACTTTTATCTGAAGTTGATGCAGATTACACCAAGCTACACGACTTGTTAGTTAAAAAGAATTGGCTACGAGCTGATGCTGAGACAACAAAATTAATCTTAACGATTAGTGGAAAAAATCAGAGAGATTATGAATCCTTAACAATTGAAGATATTGAGAAATTCCCTTGCACAGATTTATGCACAATCGATTTACTATGGCAGTATTACAGTGATACGAAGTTTGGTTTTAGTATTCAAAATAGGCTATGGAAAATAATTTGTCAGGAAAGACGGGCTAAAGCAAGCTTCTCTACCTTCAGTGAACTAGGTGCTGGTTACCTAAAATGGTGGCTTCCTGAAGAAGGCTGGCTTAGGGAGCATCCCGGTTTTGCAAAAGCCTCAAATAGCCAAGAGGTCGTTGAGGTAAGCACAACGAAGTTTTAGCATTTG
>NZ_JAUBVE010000124.1:0-9712 GCF_036705715.1 Microcoleus sp. AT3-D2
TATCCTTGCTCTTCGCTGTGCTTATCTCAACGGTCAACTTTCAATTTGATGTATTTGCCAAACTGAGATGCACCCAACCGCTATGCTCTGGTGATGGAAGACTTTGGCGGAATTTCCTTATGTAAGCTGTTGTGCCTTTAAATAATAGGGGATCATAAAAAATGAGTTTAGTCAATCCATACAAAAATGCCAGCTAAAAACCATCTCAATACCCAACCAATAGAGAAACTCCAAAAAGTCTTAATAGAGGAAGAAAAGGCAAATATTAGAGAAAGAATTCTAATTTTATTATTGCTCAATGACGGCAAGACACAATCTAAAATTGCTGAGTTTTTGGGTTGCTCAGTCAACAAAGTATCTTATTGGTGTGTCAAGGGAGATCCAGACAATCTAGAAAGTCTAATTGATGAGAGGATGAAGGGAAATCACAAACAAGTCACAGATAAATATATAGATATATTATTAGAAACTATAGAAAAAGACCCTCAAGAATTAGGATATGATTTTGGACGATGGACAGCACAGAGATTAGCAACATACTTGGAACAATCCACAGGAATAAAATTAAGTGGAGGACAAGTTCGGAGGATATTAAAGAAAAAAAGTATGTTTACATCTGGGCTAAGTATAGCCTATAGTCGAAGAGAAATCCTGAAAAAAGAACAGCGTTTAAAATAAAGATAGCAGAATATTTAAAATTAGAAAAAGAAACGCCCGAACGATTACAGGTATGGTTTTGGGACGAGAGTGGATTTAGTTTAAGAGTCACCAGGAGAAAGAACTGGTGTAAAAAAGGCAGCCGAAAAAAGGTCAGAGGAGACCGGAGAAAAGGCAGAGTTAATGTAATGGGAGGAGTGAGGAATTCCGATAAAAAAAGGTGGGTAGAGTTCCTAAAAAAAGGCAATTCATCTAATTTTTATCAAGTGATAAAACTGTTTCATGAAGAGCTAATTAATGAATGGGCATCAGCAGGTAATCAAGCCTCATAATTTGCGGAAAAAGGAGCCATAATAGTTATTATCCTTGATAATGCTAGTTTTCACAAGAAAGAAGAGTACCTGAAAATAATTGAAACAGAAATGCCTAACCTTCATTTAGAATTCCTCCCCGAATACAGCCCAGACTATAACTTAATTGAATTAGTATGGCATTCGGCAAAAGAATATATTGCCAATCGACTTTTTACATCTATTGAAGAGCTAGAGTATTTATTGCACTGCCTCTTAAACGAAGGACAATTAATAATTAAATGGGGTCGCAAAATCAAAAATAAGGGCAATGCTTGTATCACAGTTTAAATGTGCAACAGCTTATCATGCTACTGAGATTGTGGAGTTGAATTTCATAATATGATAAGGTGCGCGCACCCTACGTTAATGAGGTGCGCGCTTGCCCGTTGACGCTTAGATATACGGAGAGGGTGGGATTTGAACCCACGTTAGAGTTACCCCTAAAGTAGATTTCGAGTCTACCGCATTCAACCGCTCTGCCACCTCTCCAATTGATTTGAGATGTGAGCTAAAAGTATTTTACCGCACAGTGCGCCAGATTGTAAATCTTTATAAAAAAGAAGTTTGATTTTCTTCAGATTCCAAAGTGGTCTTAAATCCCCCTGCTGGAGTCCACTGGAGGGCTCCATCGCGCCCTGTCCAGAATATCTGGGTTTTGCTTTGGCGCAGTTGGGCGGCGGTTTCTGGGTCGATTTCGTTAGCAGATGCGATCGCCACTTGCGGCCCAACCGCGCTTAATAACTCAGCCGTCAGGGCTTTTCCTGACCACCACAGCACTTGAGCCGGCTTCAAGGTTCCCGTTGCTGCCAATTTTTTTTGCGCTTCCGGTGTCATTTCACCGACGAGCAACCAAGTTCGATTTCCCACCAGGAATTCTACCACCGGAATCTCCGCATTCACGAACTGCAACCGCGTCGAACCCAGATCAACTGTACTCTTAGTTTCTAAAGGAAAGTAAACGCCTTGGCGAGATTGCACAGCCGTTATAAATTCCTGATTGCTGCCACGGTGAATTTGTTTCGGAGCATTGTTATCATAAAATGTTTTAATTGGCAAGCGTTCTAGTAATTTTCCCCAACCACTGCTCAAACCTAAATGACCGTGAGTGGCGATCGCAAAATTCACAGAATTAATTCCTTGCTTCTGCAAAAAAGGCAACACTGTAAACCTTACGGTATTTTCATCACCGCTATTAATTAGCGCCACTTTTCCCCTATCTTGAATTACTAAAACAGGCTCACCAGATGTCGCCAACAAAGTAACTTGAAATAAAGATGATTGAACGTGCCAAGCTGGCAAAACTATGATGCTAATTCCCGCCACAACCGCCAGCGGTAAAATCCAAGACGATGAAAAACTCGGCAGCGAAATCACTCTACTTTTACCCTTCTTCTTTCTTCCCTCTTTCTTCCTTCTTCGTTCTTCCTTCTTCTTTCTTCCCCCGATCCAAACCCAGCCAATTAAACTGTAAAGCGCTATTAGCTGAAACACCGATACTTGACCGACAGCTACCGAATTACCGGGTAATTGCGAGAAATATTGGGCGATCGCAATTAACCCCTTTGCCGGATAGTCCAGCAGTTGCGCTAAAACACTGCCAGCGGGCGGAAAAATCAATCCAGATAAAGCGCTAACCATCCCCCCAATACTCAAAATCCACAGCAAAGGAGCCGCAATAATATTAACTAAAATGCTGTAAGGTGATACCACACTAAAAACATAAAGTAACAGCGGCAGCACCCAAACTGAAGCGGCTATCGGAACCACAACAATCGAAGCGATCGCGGGCGGCATCCAGTCCAACTTTGCCATCAGTGGCAGCGTTGTCACGATTAACCCTAAAGTTGCCAAAAAACTCAGTTGGAAACCTAAATCCCAAATCCACAAAGGGTTAACCAGCAGTAAAATAGTAGCAGCAATTAACAGCAATCCCAGCGGCTTAACTTGGCGGCTCAGCACCAAAGCAAATAGTGTTCCAAATCCCATCAAAGCGGCGCGGCATACTGATGGTTCAAAGCCAGTTAGCCCCACGAGCAAAAATAAAGCACCGACGCCAAAGCTAAATTGCAATTGTTTGGAAAAACGCCTGGTTAAAGCTAGAACTAAAGCCAAAACCATCGAAACTTGAGTGCCGGAAGCTGCGATCGCGTGGGCTAATCCAGCCTGCACAAAAGAGTCGCGGATGTTGTAAGGTAAATCGACTGCTTGTTTGCCGAGGGCGATCGCACTGATCAAGGGCCCTTCGGGAACATTTAACTGCGATAGTTGCGATCGCACGATCCGCTGCCGCATCGCTTGAATTTTCGATGGCTGCATCCCGCTTGGTTCCAAGAAAGCAGCCGTTTGGCTGTTAACTCGATTTACATCCGCGATCGCCTTTTCTCTCTTCCAGTCGATTTGACGCCCTTTGAGCCCTACAAAAGCCCCTTCTCTGGCTAAATATGCTTGAAAATTAAAAGCCCCCGGATTCGACGGCGGCTGCGGTTTGTACAAGGAACCCACAACTGCGATCGTATTGTCGGCGTACAAACCCGTTGCTTGCAGCAGCGGCACTGTAACATAGAGTTTGCCGGATACTGGGCGGTTTACAACTGCTCCTCCCTCGCCGCCGTTGATTTCGCTAACTAAATCTGTTTCTAGCCAAAATTGCGATCGACCCGATAGAGTCAATCGAGGCGTACTGACAACTCTACCGCGAACTGTCACCGCCACTTCTTGAGTGTTCCCAACCGCCGGAATCAGTTTGCTGATGTCATCTATTGCCGGTTGGGGCGATCGAACTGCAAAATAAACGCTACCTAGAAACGCCACTAAACCCGCAACTGCCCACACCCATTTCGCTCTCGGCAGCCTCTCCAACAAACTCAATTCTTCCCTCGTCTCTAAGGGTTCTTCAAGAGTATTTTCTTTTTGCCTTGTCCGTCTTTTCTTAGTAATTTTGACAGAATTTTTAGTAAATTGTACCAACAATTTCGGCAGGGCGAGCGCCACCGCTATTCCCAAAGCAAATATCCCGTATCTACCCCAGGGAACCGCTGTAGAAATCAATCCCAAAATGTAGGCAATGCAGAAAATGACACCCGTTGCTTGATTCATTAATTAGTAATTCAGAGGGGGAATATTTCAGGGAAACCGATGCGGGACTTATGCACTCCTTACCAAAGAAACCGGGTTTTTTAACCCGAGTAAAGGGCTAAACGCCGTGAATTGGGGTAAAAAAATCGGTTTCTGGCTACCCGTGCGTAAGTTATGGCAAAATTTCTTTCCTTACGTTCTTTCTCTTCTCCTTCCCCTTCCTCTTCCTCTTCTAAATAGACAGCCCCAATTTTAAACCGAAAGCCGCGTGCAGCACCATAAGTGCAAGGGCTGTCGTGCCTAAATAAGCGTGAACTGCTCGCAGTGTCAGCTTATTGCCTCCAAAACCCGTTAGCGAAATCAAGCTGCCAATAGCCAGCAAAACCAGCACTGCCGAACCCGTCCAAAAATGCGGACTTTCCATGACAGGCTGGTGCTGCATCACCAGCGACAGCAAGCCGCCTGTATAGCCCAAAGCTAGAAACAGAAACATCCACGGTGCAAGCTTGCGGTGATCCGAGCGACTTTTGAGTGCGACATCTTTATCGGTTGCCAAACGTCCCTGCCATCCCGTATACCCGACAAAACTGCCCATCGCCACTACCACGATCCCCATCATTACAGGGTGTCCCCAATGGGTAATTGGTTTGGGAATTCCTAGACTGCGAAATTGACTGGCGATGGGTTCTAGTAGTTCGCTGAGATTTATCATTTGCTTGAGATTCCTAACTTTGCGATCACTAATTTTGGTTTAACCAACAACTTACTCTAAATAGCAATATTATCGATCGGGATTTTCAATCACTGTTTCCAGCCAGAAGTCTGTATAAAATAAAAGAGCCGGACACAGGAGAAGTGTATTCCCTAGGCTCAGCAGGGGAGCGGCCATTTCAGTTAATTTGAGCTCAGCAGTATCCAGTTTTTTGTCCCCACACCAGTAAGAGGATGCTATTGCAGACGGCGCTATGATTAAGCCTTACCGATTTTTGCAGCGAATTGTTCAACTGCTCGCCTACGCTTACTCCGCACTGATTGGCGGCTATCTGATTCTGAGACTGATCTTTTGGGACAGGCTGTGGCCGATTGCCTTGATGGGGGATTTTGTTCCTTGGATTTTCTTGCCAATCTTCCTGCTGCCACTTCTAGGGTTTTTTATCATAAAGAAACGCCGGTTCGCGATTGTTTCCTCTGTGGCGGGCATCTGTTTGCTGGGTTGGCTACACGTCACCTACTTTTCTCCCCAACCAGCGAACATCAGTGACTCCCAGCCAACCCTCAAGGTTTTTTCTCTCAACCTCGGCTGGCATCACAACTCCCCACAAGCTTTGGTTAACCTAATTCAGGAAGAAAAACCAGACCTCATTTGTTTGCAAGAAATTAAGGAGGATTACGCCAAAGAAGTATTCTCTAAGTTGGCCACATTATACCCGCACCACCTGGGGCGCGGATACCATGTGATTCTCAGCAGATATCCAATTCGCTCTTTCCAAAAGTTAAAGCTAGCAGGTGGGAACGAACCACAGGAACGAGCTGTTATCGAAATGAACCAGCAAGATGTAGTTCTTTATAACATTTCAACAACGCCACCGTGGTTTCGCCAGCATAAAATTTTGCCTTTTCTCAAAATCCCAGTTTACGAGTACGGCGACCGACCAGCACAAATTCAAGATTTAGTGCGGCGACTCCAGAAAGAAACGCTGCCGACTATTGCGGCCGGGGACTTTAATCTGACTGACCAGTCTCAAGACTACTATTATTTGAAAGCGGTTATGCAAGATGCTTTCCGAACAGCAGGACTGGGTTTTGGCTTTACTTTTCCTCACGGGTGGGATCTGAGTTTACTGGTTAAACAGTTAAACTGGAAATTAAATTTTCCCCTCGTGAGGCTTGACTATGTTTGGTATTCTCACCACTGGGGGGCAAAATCAGCCAAGGTTTTACCGCCAATTGGTTCAGAGCATCTGCCGGTGTCGGCCCAACTGGGGATGCAACCGGAAATTGGACGAGTGTAGGGGGTTGGCAACACTTTGGTGGGGCGACCACAAGGGCATTGGTGTCAATTTAAGCTCCGGCCTGTGATGCTGTTGGCGAATCCGTGAAGGGTGACACCTTACATTTGCTCCCGTCGCACCCCTCTTCGATCATTTCCGGTAATTACCCGCAATTAATTTTTCTTTCCCTGTTCCTCTTTCTTCTTCCTTCTTGGCGTACTTGACATCTTTGCGGTTCATGATTAAAGCCCCAAGGAAACAAAGTATTGATTCGCCAACAGTCTCATGGAATTCGCGGGTATCCAAACAAGGAATTTTAGACAAATGAAGATGTTTCCAATCAAGCCCAGACGACTAATGGCTGGAATTAAGCCTTACTGGCTTTGCAGTTGACTCCTGAATCGCCCGTAGGCCATAGCCCCCAGTCTGCGCTTCGCCCAATCTTCACAGCCTCATCCTCACTCTGGATGTTAAATTATACCGGCCTGCTTAAAGTTAATTTCAATTCCTTGACTTGTGAATGCCAAAGGGAGAAATTAACATCGCAGCCAACGAGCAGTCACACTTCTACATTTTGCTAATCGCTCTCAAGGGAGAATCAAATTCTGGAAAAAAACTAGAGGTTCCAAGTTTGAGACTTCTTGCATAAAGTATGCCGTCTGCCCAGGCTCACTTCGATCGACTGAGCGCTAAACCGTCTGAAGGCAGCCTGATAGCACCCTTGTCTGTTGAGCAGCCATCGCTGTGTACCTAAATGAACCCTCTCGACTAACTCGCTGGGGATTCGGTTTTAGCAGACAAGCACTCACTTTCTTGCGTCGCCTTCCTCGGAACCGTGCAATCGCTACACTCACTGCGCCGTCGCTAAAGTAGCTTCCGAAGGTTGGATTTGATACTTTACGAGATTTGCCAGTTCTTGTAACTGATTAATCGCTTCTGCACCTTCTAGCTTCATGAGTTCGCGGTCGTCCCGCATCTCAGTCCAAGTGATACCGTAATCTGACACTAAAAATCGAATCAGATGGTTGTCCGTCAAACTGACCATAAATGAGGCACTGTTCATCTGACCCCCGCAAGTGTAGCAGGATGCCAGATAACCCCGATGCTCTAGCACGATCGCTAAAGCTTGGAGGTTCATTACCAAATCTTGAACGAATTTACGGTGTTGTTCTGCAAGTCTCAGAAACACAGTTCTCCTCCTATCACCACACCGTGTATTTTACATCCCATTTAATAATTTCTTAATAACTGGGTATTTAGGTGCTGGTTCAGTATAAGTTTAGTATGCTCAAAAAAAATCGGATTAGCGACCTCTTCAGCCTACCTATACTAGATTAACCGAGTTGTGCTCGAAACGCAGTATCAGCAGCGACATTCAGCCAAAACAGGCTATCACGGGGGACTCCAGCCGGAAAATTTGCCTGCTATCAGGGCTGATTCAGCCGTCGGAGAGTCCAAAGATACAAATAACTAATGATAGTAATGAAATTAGTTAAGTATAAGAGTTCAATCGCCCTGGGGATACTCGTCCCAAAGCGTCGTCGTCTGCCGCAAGCTCCGAAAATCCCCGTTCCCCAAAATCAAGTGATCCAGCAGCGGAATCGACAAAAACTGTGCTCCCGCCAGCAACTGTCGCGTCAAAGCAATATCCTCCGGGCTTGGTTCCACAATCCCGGAGGGGTGATTGTGCGAGATAATCGCCCGTGTTGCCCCCTGGCGGATCACCTCGCGAAAAATATCCCGTGGGTGAGCCAAAGTTTCCGTTGCTGTGCCGATCGTAATTACCTGAGTACCCAGCAGCCGATTTTTCACATCCAGCAGCACCACAGCAAAACGTTCCTGAGACTGCCACATTAAATCCTGACTCAGGGCATCTGCCGCCGCTTGCGGAGAGTCAACCACAGCCATTTCCGGCGGCCGCGACTGAAACACCCGCTTCCCCAACTCCACCGCAGCCAAAATCGAAGTTGCCTTAGCAGGGCCAATCCCGTGAATCTGCGTCAACTCCTGAACGCTAATACTGCGTAGCACCGCCAGAGGATCGCGGTGGTGCAAACTCAACTGATTTAAAATATACTGTCCGAGCCCGACGGCGGAAAGTTTGCCGGGTCCTTGACCAGTACCCAGGAGAATCGCAATCAATTCTGCAGTCGCCAAACTTTTTGGGCCGCCGGCCATCAACCGTTCCCGTGGCCGTTCACTCGTTGGCAAATCGACAATTCTCAAGCTGTAAGTCATAGCTGCACCCGCACCGCAAGCTCAACAATTACACAATTTTAGCCGATCAATTTGCGTTCTTCAATTCGTACTATCACCGAAAAAAGCCTTCATCATTAACCGAGGCTGTTGGCCGAGCAAATCTAATCTAGCGTTTCGCAAGCGATCGAGTCTTGATCTCGATCTAGCTGGTAAGTAATAGGCTAACCATTTCTGAGAAATAGGGTAAGATTATTGCAACTTATTTGCAAGTAGTATCGCTATTTCCAATGCACCATGACGTTTACCTTAACTCGATCGGACAGGGATGAATTGTGGGACTCGACAAACCGATCGCAAAACCCTCAGACTGCGATCGACAGCTTTGAAACAGTTTAGCAAATGCCATCCTGTCTGGGTTCTGGCTACAGTCGCGATCTACAGCTAGCATCAGGGATATGGTTAAATTTGTCGGATTGCACTTGCCAACAAGATTGGACGGTGAAAGTCCCTGACCATGACCACTTAATCCAGATAAGTAGTTAGACAGAATTAATTACACAAATACATAGTAGAATGATATTCCAGGCAAAATTATGAGTTAATTAGAATTTCATATGATGTTTATCAGGGAAATAAATCCTCTTTCGTCTAAATTGTTACAGCGAATTTATCGTCAAAGCCGACATCATCAGGTACGTCACGCGTGCACATTGCCTCATATTAGCTTCGCAAGGAGTAAAAAAAGGAGAGTTAATGAATATTTTTAAAATAAGTTATAAGACCCTTTATAACTGGTTCACTCGGTGGGAATTAGAGGGAATAATAGGACTTTATAATAAACCAGGAAGAGGTGCTAAGCCACTATTTAACTCTTCGCAGAAAGCCCAAATTAAAGAGTGGGCTAAACAATCACCAAGACAATTAAAAAATGTTAGCCAAAAAGTTCAAGAAGCCTGGGGCATAACTCCCAGTACAAAAACAATTCAAAGAATAGTAAAAACTCTAAATATGAGTTGGCATCGTATGCGAAAAGGAGTTGCTGGAACGCCTCCAGCCCAGGAATATCAAGAGAAAAAAGCGCAATTAGAAGAATTAAAGCAATTGGATGATCAGGGTAAAATTGATTTATATTACTTGGATGAAACGGGATTTTGCTTGATTCCTTGTGTCCCCTATGGTTGGCAGGAAATCGGAGAATATTTAACAATTCCTAGTCGTCGTAGTCAGCGAATGAATGTACTAGGAATCATGAATAGAAATAACCATCTTGAAACTTATATTTCATTTCAAAGTATTAATTCAGATGTGGTTATTGCCTGTATTGATGCTTTTTTCCCAACAGTAGATAAGCCAACGGTGATGGGAGCGTGTCACTTTTGCGATGAGTACAAATACTCATAAATGCTAGGCAGAGGTTTTGAGCTATTTTTGGGCAAA
>NZ_JAUBVE010000125.1:0-9601 GCF_036705715.1 Microcoleus sp. AT3-D2
TTTTGCCCAAAAATAGCTCAAAACCTCTGCCTAGCATTTATGAGTATTTGTACTCATCGCAAAAGTGACACGCTCCCGGCTCGGCTCGCCGGAACCTGTGGAATTAAATCTTTTTGAGATTGAATTTCATGAACGTTTAATGATACCGCAACTGCGGTATAACATTCTATACTAGGTGTTAAGTGCAGCAAACAACCACAAGATTAGCCGATCGCCCATCCTGTATATCGCCGCAAATGCAGCGCCACCCCCAACCCGCAAATCTCCCTTGCAGAAAGTAGCACAAACGTGATACGGTATAAGCTTGTGTCCAAATAACACCATTTCATGCCAAAACTCAAAACTCGCAAAGCAGCCGCAAAGCGCTTTAGAGCGACCGGCAGCGGTAAAATTGTGCGCCGTAAAGCTTACAAAAGCCACTTGCTACAGCACAAAAGTTCAGCTCGCAAAAGCCGTCTATCTAAGCTGGTCGTCATCGACGAGACCAATGATGCTAACGTGCGGTTAATGCTTCCATACTTGTAAAGTTTAACGGAAATTAAAGATGACACGGGTAAAACGCGGTAATGTCGCCAGAGCGCGCCGCAAAAAAATTCTCAAATTAGCCAAGGGTTTCCGAGGCGCACAGTCGAAACAGTTCCGCACAGCTAACCAACGGGTGATGCAGGCCCTGCGTAACGGTTATCGCGATCGCAAAAAACGCAAACGCGATTTCCGCCGCCTGTGGATTGCTCGGATCAATGCTGCATCGCGCCAGCACGGCACGAGCTACAGCAGACTGATCGGCAACATGAAAAAAGCCAATATCGAAATCAACCGCAAAATGCTGGCACAAATGGCGATCATTGACCCCGCAACATTCGGTAAAGTCGTGGAAATGGCTAATCGAGCCGGAGGCTGAAAGTTCGCTTGATTTTCAGAAGGCTGAAAGCAGAAGTAAGAAAGATTTAACGGTCTGCCAGAGAAGGAAAACTCCTGATAAATTTAGGAGGTTGAGACAAACTTTCCTTCTTTGTTCTTACTTCTGGACTCTTGCTTTTTCAGAAATAGCGATCATACCGTTCCGATCGCGATTTCCTTGTTTTTTATACAGTTTCAGAGGCAAATCTCAGAGATTGCTAGCGCCTTAAAATAAATAAGACCTTCCACAGACATACCTAAATTTAAGAAAAACATGGATAGTAATTTGCTCATTATTTACTTGTCAGTCCTGCTCGCTATACTCGGCAGCACTTCCTGGTTTGTGGTGCGCCAGATTCTCAAAACTCGCAAGCTGGAAATGTCTCTGGAACGCTTAGAAAATAAGCTGACAGTAGAAAAAGGAACTGCACAGGAATACTACGAATTAGGAAGTATCTATCTAGATAAGAAGCTTTACTCGCAGGCGATCGTACTGTTTCAAAAAGCCCTGAAAGCCAAAGACTTAGAAGGGGAAGACAATCAAGCTGTTATTTACAACGCCCTCGGTTTTGCACACTTTGGCCAAGAACAGTACGACATCGCAATCCGCCACTACAAAGAAGCCCTGAAGTTGCAGCCAGAATACGTTACATCTCTCAATAATCTGGGTCACGCCTACGAGCGCAAGAAATTAACAGCTCAAGCCTTGGAAATCTACGAACAAGCTCTCGCCTGCGAGCCAGACAATACCACGGCAAAACAGAGAGTAGAGTCCCTCCGGAAGCGTTTGGTAATCTATAATTGAGCGCCTTTGTTAGGAGCAATAGAGATCCCGCAAACCTGGTTTCATTCAGAAACCGGGTTTTTTCTTCACATAGCCCAAGATACTAAACTATCCAACACATTAATGCGTTAGTTTTTAAGAACAGGAATTCCGAGTGAAGCTCGATCACACACCGTCCCAGCACTTTAAATTACTGTCAAGATAAAAGCAGTACCTGCAACGCCGGTCAGTCCTAAACAATAGAAGGAGGAGAACGTAGTGACATCAATTCTCGTTGTCGAAGATTCGTGGTTGACTCGCAGGGTAATCTGCAAAATCCTGCGAGCAGAAGGATACGAGACTTGGGAAGCATCCAGCGGCCCAGAAGCTCTAGAACTGCTCGGCACTAAAACCCCAAACTGTATGCTCTTAGACCTGCTGATGCCGGAAATGGAAGGTCGGGAAGTCCTGCAAGCCATGCGCGATCGAGGATATAAAATTCCAGTGATCGTAATTACCGCAGACATCCAAGCAAGCACCCGCTCCGAGTGCATGGCACTCGGAGCCCTGGCAGTCATTCACAAAATGCCCAACTCAGACGAACTAATCGGGTGGATCAAAAAAGCTCTCAGTGTCAGCGAGGAGAGCACCCAATGAAATTAAGCACTCGACAGCTCGATGCTTTGCAGGAACTCGTCAACATCGGGATCGGTCAAGCCGCAGGGGTTTTGAACGACATGATCGACTCCCCGATTCGCTTGCAAATCCCCTACCTTCAAATCCTGACTCCCATCGACGTGGAAGAAGAGTTAGAGCAACACCTCAACGGCGAGCAAATCGCTGCTGTCCAGCTCAAATTCACAGGCTCCTTTGGAGGCATTGCCCAGCTAGTCTTTCCCACAAACAGCGCTGCCCTGCTGGTGACAATGCTTACAGGGGAAGAAGTTGGAACTCAGGATCTCGATTCAGTCAAAATTGGTACGCTAAGTGAAGTGGGAAATATTGTAATTAATGGGGTCATGGGTGCAATCAGCAACGTACTTCAGCAACGCCTGAACTATTCAATTCCCACTTATAGCGAAGGGACGATTGCTAATTTGCTGATATCTGGCGGTTTAGCTGCTGATACAGTTGTTTTATTAGCCCAGACCAGTTTCATGATTGAAAGGCTTCACATTGAAGGAGATATCATTCTTATTTTCAATGTTAATTCCTTTGACACCTTGTTGACTGCTATCAATCAACTTGCCGGGGGTCTATGATTGAGGAGAGCAAAAGTATTAAGGAAAAGTTTGGGGTTCTCGACAGCGTACCAGTCGGCGCCTGCTTGCTGCAAGATGATTTTGTGGTGCTGTTTTGGAACACTTGTCTGGAAGAGTGGACTAAAATTCCCCGCAGCCAAATATTGGGAACAAAGATCACAACCCATTTTCCTCACCTGAGTCAGTTAAAGTACGCCACTCGCTTCAAGCAAATCTTTGCAGGAGGCCCGCCAACAATTTTTTCTTCTCAAATTCACAAACACCTGATTCCGGCAACTTGGCAAGACGGCCAGCAGCGAATTCAGCAAACTACTGTGACTGCTGTGCCGGCCCTAGAGGCTGGCATAGAAGAACAGGAGATTAGAGACTGGGTTCTCCATACTCTTGAGTTGGAATCAGAGGGTAGTGTCGGAGTCGGCTCATCAAGAAGTGCTTTTTTGTCTAGGGAATCTGCACCCTCAGCTTCGTCATCAATATGGCCGGGGGTCAATGCCCCATCGTTCTACGCGCTGCTGGTGATTCAAGACGTGACCGACCTCACCCATCGCATCCAAGCTTACCGCACAATGCGGGATCAAGCTTGGGAAGAAGTGCAAGTGCGTCAGCGGGTGGAAGAAGAATTGCGATCAAGCCAGCATTTCATCCAGCAAATTGCTGACGCGGCGCCTTATTTGCTCTACATCTACGATTTGACCGAACGGCGCAATGTCTACGTCAACGGTCAAGCTTCTAAATTGCTGGGCTACACTCCCCAAGAAATTTTACAGATGCAAACTGCTTTGTACTCCAGTTTGGTGTACCCAGAAGATTTGCCGAGGCTCAAAGCCCACCAGAAAAAATTTCCCTCGACTCAAGACGGGCATATTTTGGAGTTGGAGTATCGGCTCAAACATCGATCGGGCGAATGGCGCTGGTTTCGCTGCCGCGACCAAGTTTTCGCCCGCACAGCCGACGGCTGCCCCAAACAAATTTTCGGCACCGCTCAAGATATCACCGAGTACAAACGGGCACAAGAGGCGCTGCGGCAGCAGAACGAACGAGAACTGCTGATGGCGACGATTACTCAGCATATCCGCCAGTCTCTGGATTTGGGTGAAGTGCTCAGCACGACAGTGACAGAAGTGCGTCAGTTCCTTCAGGCCGATCGAGTGATGATTGTCCGCTTCAACCCCTGTACCGGCAGTGTCTGCGCCGCCCCGGCGACGGGGGCGGTAACAGTGGAATCTGTAGCTGCCAACTGCAAGCCGATGTTGGGGGAAACCCTGGAAAAGTTCTGTTTTGACCAGTTCTATCTCGAAGCGTACCAACATCGGGCGATCCGACCGATCGCCGATGTTTTGGCCGCGGATTTGCCGCAATATCAAATTGACTTGCTCGCACAATTCGCGGTGAGAGCTTATTTGGTTGTGCCTTTAGTGCAAGGAGAGGAGTTGTGGGGGCTGCTGATGGCCCACCAGTGCAGTCCCCGGCAGTGGATGCCGTTGGAAGTAGAGTTGCTGTCTTCTCTGGCCACCCAGTTGGCGATCGCCATCAAGCAAGCAGAACTATACCAGCAGTTGCAAGCCGCCAACCTCAAGTTAGAGCGCTTGGCCAGTTTAGACGCACTCACGCAGCTAGCAAACCGTCGCCGATTCGATCAGTATTTAGAAATCGAGTGGCGCAGACAAGCGCGGGAACAAACGCCCATGTCCCTAATTCTGTGCGATATTGATTCTTTTAAAAGTTACAACGATACTTACGGACATCAAGGCGGAGACGAATGTTTGCGACAAGTCGCCGCGGCGATCGGCAATGCAGTCAATCGCCCCGCCGATTTAGTAGCTCGCTACGGAGGCGAAGAATTTGCCGTTATTTTGCCAAATACCTCGATTCAAGGCGCTGTGATCGTAGCCGAACACATACAGCTCAAAATCTCCGCTTTGCAGCTTCCGCACGCTGGTTCTCAGGTGAGCCCGTACATCACTCTCAGTCTGGGTGTAGCGAGTATTGTTCCTGGATCTGAATCGGGAGCCGAAATTCTGATTGCCGCAGCCGACCAAGCCCTGTATCAAGCTAAACGACTTGGGCGCGATCGTATCCAACTTTACCAGCCTGATCCTGCTGCTGGTAAGCCGAATGGGACAGGCACTTCGATACTTCCTGGAGATTTTTCTCTACCCAACACTAATTTACCCTCTCCCACCAACGCTTGACGAATTGCCATATTTGTGAATTCAGAGTAGTTATATCAGTCCGCAAAAAAAATGCCACTGTAAGCGCATGGGTAGTGCCCTGAAGGAAAGGATCAAGATGATAAAACAAAACCGAATTCAAAAAAAAGTAGGTATCTAGAGTTGTAAACTAGCATTATAATGATGTACAAAACTCCAAATTGCAGCAATATGATTTTCCAATTTTTTATAGAAGGATAAGCTCTTTCTCACCAATCGAGATACTCGTTGTCGAATGGTGCAGTTAAATCGCTCGATATAGCTGGTACAACCACTATCTTTGTCTACACTATAATGACGTTTACTGGGCAATACAGAATCATAAGCACTCCAATGGTCAGTATAAACTACAGCACATTGACGGTAAACAGGTGGCATGGAATTCCATAAGGCAAGAGCTGATACTGCGCTACGATCTCCAATATGTACACCAACAATTTCCCTAGTCTGGGCATCCAATGCAAGCCAGACCCACTGCTGATTGCCTTTATTGTCCACAAACGACCATAACTCATCCATCTGAACATTCAGGCGCTTTTTTGGCTTGGAACTCACCTCCACTTGCTTCTTAACAACAAAAGCTCGGGCATTTACGTAGCGCTGCACTGTATCTTCTGACACTTGTAGTACCCGATCAATTCCGGCTTGAGAAATACGTTCAAGTAGCATCCGCTGCATTAACTCCTGTTGTTCTTTCGTAATAGCTTTCCACGCGGGATTTAGAACAAATTGACGACCACATTCTCGACATTTGTAGTTTTGTTTACCATGCCGAGTCTGACCGTTACGACTAACTTCTTCGCAGCCACAATTGGGGCAAGAATTAATTTCTACTGTCATATTACCAATGGCAAACACTTCTCTCTAATAGTAGCTTAAGTTTACTCCATCCTTTCCTTCAGGGCACTACCAGCGCATGATCCAAACCCTGATATCCCTCTTCTGTCACTCTGCGGATTACAATACTCCGGACAGTTTTGGGAACGAGACTACAAGCTTACGCGGGGCAAGGATCATAAGGGAGCATCCCGGTTTTGTAAATATCCGAATAAGCGTAAAATAGTTAAAATCAATAAAAGCGTCAAAAAAAGTCGAAAACAAGAGCCATGACCCCTGAAGAACTAGAGCGGTTGCAATCCTGTACGGCAGAAATTGCTAAAATTTTGTATAACAATACACCCCCGGTGTGAACTGACCAGTCTGGAAAATATTGAAAAGCATCTCAGGGAACAATGGCTGGAAAAAGTGGGCCCACAAATCGGTTTTTTTTTATCAAACAAGCAACGGGAACAGAACAAGGACGACCCCGCACAGTAAAAAGCTGTATTGGTGAACTAATAATTACTGAAAAACAGGCCGAAAAATTAGATATCAAGAAATCTACTCGATTATCTCCATTATTTGAAAAATGCTGTCTGCGTCAAATAGCTAATCTTTCCTACGAAAATGCTGCCCAAGAAATGGAAGTTCAGACAGGAGTAAAGATAGGACACACTTGTTTACATCGATTGGTAGAAAAACAAAAATGGTCAGAACCTCATGCCAAAATTGAGGTCAAAGAAACAAGCATAGATGGAGGGAAAGTCCGTCTGAGAGGGAAGTTGGGGGAAGGGTCTCATTGGCAAGATTATAAAGCTGTGCGGTTACATGAAAGTTATTATGGGGCTTTCTATCAAGAGAATGAAGAGTTAATTAACTATATAAACCATCAGCCATTAGCCAATATATTAACTTGTTTGGGTGATGGACATGATGGAATATGGAATATTATGAGCCCGTTGAATCCTGGTAAAACCCGACGTGAAATTTTAGATTGGTATCATTTAATGGAAAATTTATATAAAGTGGGAGGGTCGTTGAAATCTCTAGCCAAAGCCAAGGAATTTTTGTGGCAAGGCCTGGTCGAACCCACCCTAGATTTATTTAAGTCGGGGCGCAAAAAAACCGCCCAGAACTTTTGCAAGTATCTAGAAAAGCATCGCTCTCGAATTGTTAACTATGAGCAATTATCATCAGACAAGATTTGTTCCATCGGCTCGGGAGCGGTGGAATCGACGGTCAAACAAATAGATAGAAGGTTGAAAATTTCTGGCGCTCAATGGTTGAAAAAAAATGTCAATCAAATGCTAAAACTTCGTTGTGCTTACCTCAACGACCTCTTGGCCATTTGAGGCTTTTGCAAAACCGGGATGCTCCCGGACGATTTAGACAACATTACCGCAATTTTGGGAGAGCTGTAAGATGAGCAAAGGCAATATCGAAGATTTTTATCCCCTCTCCCCAGCGCAGCAGGGCATTCTCTTTCATTCCCTTTACCAGCCAGAATCGGGCGTATATTTTGGGCAACTGCTGTGCGTCTTGGGCGGCGATGTCAATGTTTCTGCGTTGAGAAATAGTTGGCAAAAAGTTGTAGACAGGCATCCCATTTTGCGGACGTGTTTCGTGTGGAAAAATTTGAAATAACCCGTGCAAGCGGTGCGTAAGCAGGCTGCATTATCTTGGCAGCAGATGGACTGGCGATCGCTCTCCGTCTCCGAACAACAACAGCAGCTAGAAACGTTCCTAAAAGCCGATCGCGAGCAGGGCTTTGACTTGACATCAGCTCCCTTAATTCGCATTGCACTGGCGCAGTTAGAAACAGATACTTTTCAGTTTATTTTGAGCCACCACCACTTAGTTTTAGATGGGTGGTCGCTGGCGATCGTTCTTGATGAAGTTTTTGGCTTTTATCAAGCAATCTCCCAGGGCGAGGAATTGCACCTCAAACGCCCTCGCCCTTATCGGGATTACATCGCGTGGCTGCACCAGCAAGATTTATCTGCGGCTGAGTCATTTTGGCGGCAAACTCTCAAAGGTTTTGCAGCTCCAACAGCGATCGCCCGGGGCAATATTGTCGCGGGAAACCGTTTAGAAAGTAGTGGCGAACAGCAGGTGATATTTTCTGCAACAGCCACCGCCGCGCTGCAATCTGCCGCGCGGCAGCATCAGCTAACATTAAATACCCTCGTACAGGCAGCTTGGGCGCTACTTTTGAGCAGATACAGCGGTGAGGAAGATGTGGTTTTTGGTAAGGTTGTCTCCGGGCGTCCGCCAGAGTTAATGGGTGCTGAATCGGTAGTGGGGCTGTTCGTAAATCCTCTGCCAGTGCGCGTAAAAATTGACCCACAGGATTTTATTTTATCGTGCTTGAAACAACTCCAAGCGCAACAAGTTGAGGCGCGGCAGTATGAGTACAGCCCTCTCATTGAGGTGCAGGGGTGGAGCGAAGTTCCTCGGAGTTTGCCTCTATTTGATAGTTTGGTAGTTTTTCAAAATTATCCTGTGGATGCTTCTTTGCAGGAGAAGATTCAAAACTTAAAAGTAGAGAATATTCGCTCCTTGGAAACAACGAATTATCCTCTAACGGTGATGGGGATTCCCGGTGCGGAATTGACGCTGAAAATTATTTTCGATCGTAGCTGCTTTGAGGACAGCGCGATAGCGCGAATGCTCGGACACCTGCACACTTTACTAGAGGAAATGACTGCCAATCCTGAGCGGAAACTGTCAGAATTGCCCCTATTGAGCGCCGCCGAACGCCAGCAATTACTTCTCCAGTGGAACGATACCCAAGCGAATTACCCCAAGAATTCCTCAATTCACGAATTATTTGCAGCGCAAACAGAGCGAACCCCAGATGCAGTGGCTGCAATTTGCGAAAATGAACAATTGACTTACCGCGAATTGAATGCCAAAGCCAATCAAATCGCGCATTACCTGCAATCTCTAGGCGTAAAACCCGAAGTTTTGGTGGGAATTTGCTTAGAGCGATCGCTGTCGATGCTGGTGGCCATTTTGGGCATTTTAAAAGTCGGTGCCGCTTACGTTCCTATCGATCCTGCTTATCCCCAAGAACGCCGCTCCTTCATGCTGGCGGACGCAAAAGTTCCGGTGCTTTTGACTCAAAAAAACCTCCTATAAACCCTCCCCGAACACAGCGCAAAAGTCGTCTGTATCGACGCCGAATGGCAGGAAATTTCCCGCGAGAGCGATCGCAACCCCGCTGTTAAAGTGGAAGCTGAAAACCTCGCTTACGTCCTCTACACTTCCGGCTCCACAGGCACTCTCAAAGGCGTACTCGGCACCCACCGAGGCACAGTCAATCGCTGTTTTTGGAACCCCTACCCTTTTATCGAAGAAGATATTTGCTGTCAAAAAACGTCCTTAAATTTTGTCGATTCGGTTTGGGAAATCTTTGCTCCTTTGCTGCATGGGTTGCCCACTGTGATTATTCCCGATCGAGCCGTCAAAGATATTAACCAATTCCTTCAAACCTTATCAAAGCACAATGTAACGCGACTGGTGCTAGTTCCTTCTTTGTTGCGCGCTATCTTAGATTCCTTCCCTGATTTACTGGAGTTTAGACTAAAAAACGAGCGCATCTAAAAGTAGCTGCCTTTAAATATCCGGCAAGCTGTTACTCAACA
>NZ_JAUBVE010000126.1:0-9362 GCF_036705715.1 Microcoleus sp. AT3-D2
ATATGGCACAGGCACAACGGCTCGCGGGCTATGGTCTAGACGTTTTGAAGAAGCTGTTTAGAATGAAATAGCCCTGCGATTAAACGCAGCGTTCCCAATTGTTCGCAAGCTTCCAAGAATTCTTTCAGGTTAGGCATAATTTAATTTGGGAATTGGGTATTGGGCATGGGGCATGGGGCATTGGGCATGGGGCATTGGGCATTGGGCATTGATTATTGGTAATTAAAAACAACAATAACTAACAACCAACAACTACCGACTAATGACTAATGACTAATGACTAATGACTATGTTTCGTGCAGTTCGTAAGCAGCGACAATCCGCTGCACTAGAGGATGTCGCACCACATCCGCCTGAGAGAATTCGCAGAAAGCAATGCCCTCAACGTTGCGTAGAATGTTTTGGGCAACTGACAATCCCGACTGTTGGTTTGGCGGCAAATCTGTTTGAGTGATATCCCCCGTCACTACCATTCTCGATCGAAAGCCCAGACGAGTCAACACCATTTTCATCTGAGCTGGCGTCGTATTTTGAGCTTCGTCCAAAATTACGAAAGCATTGCTGAGAGTGCGCCCCCGCATATAAGCTAAAGGAGCTACTTCGATCAAGCCTCTTTCCATTAAATCGGCCATTTTTTCAGGGTCGATCATTTCTTGCAGGGCGTCGTAAAGCGGGCGCAAATATGGATCGACTTTTTGCTGCAAATCTCCCGGCAAAAACCCTAATTTTTCGCCAGCTTCCACCGCTGGCCTCGTTAAAATCAGCCGTTCGTACTGCTTGCTTAACAGCGCCTGCACGGCGAAAATAGCTGCTAGAAATGTTTTGCCAGTACCAGCGGGGCCAATGCAAAATGTCAGGTCGTGCGTGCGTACTGCTTGGACGTATTGCCGCTGCTTGAAGGTTTTGGCTCTAATTTCTTCGCCGCGGCGGGTTCTGGCGAGAACGTCTCGCTGCAAGTCTTGTAAATCGCCTTGGCGGTTGGTATCCAAAGCTTGGCGCGCCGTCTGGATTTCTACTCCGGTAATATTTTTGCCGGATTTCCAATAGTCGGAGAGCGATCGCACTAATTTATGACACAATTCTACTTGACTTTTTGTGCCGGAAATCAGCAGTTCTTGCCCTCGCATTACCAGGGTAGCACCGGTTTGCTTAGAGATCATTTTCAGGTTTTCTTCTTGATTACCGGCCAGCGACATTGCGCTTTGAGTGCTCGGTAACTCTATTGTTAGTTTTTCATTCATGCCAACATAAGCTCCTCCAAATAAGCAATTAAAAGTTAACAAATAAACATTCAACCAGTTACTATTTGGAACAAAAAGACGCCAGTTACTAGGCTTAACCTAGTATCTAAGGCGTCTTTTAGATTTAGCTCCCAAATGAGTTTGGTGCTTGAGGCACAAATCAAATCTCCCTTCTATTAAGTCAGGCAATTTTAGATTTTAGATTGGAAATTTTAGATTTTAGATTAACCTGATGTCGCTGACATTTGAAATTTTCAATTTTACATTTGTTTCCGATCGCAAAATCGGCCATTTCAAACCAAACGGGGCTTGTAATACAAAGTCTACAACAGGCAATCTAAAATCTAAAATTCTTTCTGGACTCTGCAGTTAGTTAATAACCGGGAGTATTTCGGCTCGTTCTAAACGTAGGTGTGTTAGTACGGCGAGGTTGTTCTCTCGGAGTTCTGCTAGCTAAGGGACTCGGCGACGGAGGTGGCGTCCGGGGTCGGAAGTCGCCCCGCGGCTCCCGCGAGCCACGATCTGGGCGGTCGCGATCCGGGCGGTCGCGATCCGGGCGATCGCGATCGCCCCTGGGCGGGCCAGATCCACGATCGCCCGCTTCACCATCGTATATATCTAAGTAGAGCGACTGGCCCGCCGTCTGCGCCACCGCTTCGAGCGTAGTTCTAATTGCCTGAATATTGCGTCCGCCCCTACCGTAAACCCGGCCTTTGTCCGGATCTTCAAAAGCCAGCCTAACCCAGACCCGCGATTGTCGCGGGTGCAGTTCGCAATCAACCCGCAAAGAGCCTGGGGTCTCTAAAAAAGGCCCAATTAAAAACTTAACCAGTCCAGCATAGTTGGGACTAGCTGACTGTTGCTGTGCTGGATTCAACGTTGGCTCCGGCTCCGACTTGTTCAAATACATGGGCTTTTCTCAGGATGTCACGCACGGTGTCAGTTGGCTGAGCGCCTTCTTGGAGGCGCTTGACAATCGCTGGAACATCCAGCCTGGTTTCGTTATTTCTGGGGTTGTAATAGCCGAGCTCTTCTAGGGGACGGCCGTCGCGGCGAGTAGAACTGTTCATCGCTACAATCCGGTAGCTTGTCTCGCGTTTTTTCCCGTATCTCTTCAATCGCAGTTTGATCATCTTCTTGCACAATAGTCTTGTTCTAATTCTAAGCTATTTTGTCAGTGCTCCTTCCGCGAACCCCAACTCAACCGCTATTTCTTAACCTCCGACCAAAATATCACTACGATTTGCTGCCCCCAAGGCAGGTCTGGCGCCGTCAATGTGCGGTGTAATTGCTAGTGGCAAAATCGATGCTGTTCCCCATTGCTGCACCAATTTTTGCAAAAATATATCTTGCTGCGCTCTCAAAGAGTCCCAATCGGTGCCGCGATTAATAATTGCAAACCACACTAAACCCCGATCGCGCGTGGGTATGGCTCCAGCCAAAGCAATCACGGTGTCCAAAGTACCAGTTTTCACCACAGCCGATCGCGGAATGTGTCGGTATTCCAAAGTTCCTTTATCGCGCCCGGACACCGGAAACAAGTCAGCAACTGTCAGCCCAGTCGTCTGAAGGTTGCGCCCGATCGCCTGCATCATCCCACAAGCCGCCCTCGGAGACATCCGATTTTCCACTCCCAATCCCGAACCGTTAACTAATTGAACTTCCTCCTCCGGCACCCCCGCAGCCCAAGTCGCTTGCTGCTGCACTATTTTTGCCCCACCCAAATCGTCGGCAAGCATTTGAGCTATTTCATTATCGCTGTGGACGTTCATCTGCTTGAGAATTTCGGCTAAAGGAAGCGATCGGCGTTTCAGCAGCAAATGTCCCGAAGTCACAAATTTCTCAGCAATGACGCTGCCGGCCACCGTTACTTGCGGCTTTCTAGTTCCCGGAGCCATCTTAGAATACATTGCCACCACGTCCTGCGACCAACTGCTCCCCTCAAGAGCTTGCCGCAGTATCTCCCCCGCAACCAAAGGATCGGACTCGTAATTCATGCGGAAATTTCCTGTCACCACCAAATTCCCCGCCACACGATTGATACCCATTTGATTGAGAGCATTGCCCACGGCGATCGCCTCCTCCCACACAAACAGCGGATCGCCCCCGCCGCTGACCACCAAATCTCCCTGCAATACACCATTCCTAATCGGCCCCGTTGCTCGGAACCGCGTTTCAAACTGATAATCCGCGCCCCAAGTTTCTAGGGACGCCAGAGAAGTCGCAATCTTAGTCAGCGAAGCCCCAGGCATCAGCGTCTTCCCCTGCTGACTTACCAGCGGCACCATTCCCGCTTGCACCCAAATTCCCTGATTCCCATCAATCAGGTTCTTGTCTTTCAAATCTTTTAAATATTCCCGCACCGTCGCTTCTGCTGGCAAGTCGGGATTTGCCCCATCTATTCCCCCAAAAGCCAAATCTTGGGCCACCACTAACCCGGGTATCCCTCCCCGCCAAGCCAGCACTGACGCAGCATTAGGCGCGGCACTGCCTACCCCAGTCATGTCCAGCCAAAGAGATATGATTCCTGAGCTAAATAAATCCAGCATTTTTTACTCCTAAAGTCATGTAAACTATTGCATTGATTTTTTCAATTTGCAGTCAAAAATAGTAAAGTAGTGACAAAACAAGTTCTATCAGAGTAGTCGGAAATGAGAATTGTCAGATCGCCCTAGCGAGCGGATTTTAGTTCTTTATTCAGACTTCTGGATTCACGCTCCTGACTTCCTGGTAGAATTTTTAGTGTTTCTCAAACATTGGTCAATGGGATCGACACGCGCAAGAATTGCAATAGACGCTATGGGTGGGGATCATGCCCCCGCCGAAGTTGTAGCTGGAGCGCTTAAGGCACAAGAAGAATTAGGCGTAGAGATTTTGCTCGTGGGCGACCCGCAGCAAATAGAAGACTCGCTCCGGCAACAAGACGCGATCGGCCGCGTCTCTACAGGTCAGCTAGAAATCGTTCCTTCTGAAGGAGCGGTGGAAATGCACGAAGAACCTTTGAGTGCCCTCAAACGTAAGCCCAACGCTTCGATTAACGTAGCGATGAACTTGGTAAAGCAGCAGCAAGCTGATGCTGTGGTGTCCGCCGGTCACTCCGGCGCGGCAATGGCTGCTGCCCTGCTGAGGTTGGGGCGGCTCCCCGGAATCGATCGCCCTGCGATCGGTGCGGTTTTGCCGACAATGATACCGGGCAGCGCTGTACTCATTCTTGATGTCGGCGCTAATGTGGACTGTCGCCCCAAATTTTTGGAGCAGTTCGCTCTTATGGGAACTATTTACAGCCAGTGCGTGCTGGGCGTCGCCGAACCTAAAATCGGCCTGCTCAACATTGGCGAAGAACCTTCTAAAGGCAACGACGCAGCCGTGCGAACCCACCAGTTATTGGTGGACAACCCGAACATTCCTTTTGTGGGCAATGCCGAAGGCCGCGACGTGCTGTCTGGGAAATTCGACGTGATTGTCTGCGACGGGTTTGTCGGTAACGTGTTGTTGAAGTTTGCCGAAGCGGTGGGCGAAGTCGTGGTGCAAGTGCTTAAGGAAGAATTGGCTGCCGGACTCAAAAATCAAATTAGCGCTCCCCTCCTGCAAGAAAGCCTCAAAGGGTTTAAGCAGCGGGTAGACCACGTTGAACACGGCGGCGGTTTGCTATTGGGCGTTGCTGGAGTTTGCATTATCAGCCACGGTTCGTCTCAAGCTGCCTCGATTTTTAATGCCATTCGTTTGGCGAAGGAGGCTATTGACAACCAAGTGCTGGAGCGAATTAGATCGTCCAATCAGCAAAGCGCTCTGGAACAAGAAGCTGTGAATTAGAGGCAGTAAGTAGGAATTAAAAATTAAAAATGTAAAATTAAAAATGTCAGCTTAAACAAGCGGTTTTGCTTAAAAAAGTAATTTCAGCAGTTTAAAAAATAATTTTAATTGGTAGTTTTTAATTTTTAATTTCTCGATCAAACAGCGAGTAAATGGAGAGGAATGTTGCAGCAATCAGGGTTCGGAATTGCCGTCACGGGTAGCGGTTCTTGTACACCGCAGGTTTCGCTGGATAATAACGGTTTGAGTCAGATAGTAGAAACGAATGACGAGTGGATTGGGGCGCGGACGGGTATTCGCTCCCGCAGGCTGGCGGACGATCGCACTTCTTTGTGCGATTTAGCGTCGTCCGCATCGCTTCAGGCGATCGCCATGGCAGAAATTTCGCCGACAGATATCGATTTGATTATTTTGGCGACCTCAAGCCCTGACGATTTGTTTGGCACTGCCAGTAAAATTCAATATCAATTGGGCGCCACAAAAGCTGTGGCTTTTGATTTGACAGCAGCTTGTTCGGGCTTTGTTTTTGGTTTAGTTACAGCCTCGCAGTTCATTCGGACAGGGGTTTATCAAAATGTTTTGCTTATCGGAGCAGATATTTTGTCTCGGTGGGTGAATTGGTCGGATCGGGGTACTTGCATTCTTTTTGGAGACGGTGCAGGTGCGGTGGTATTGCAAGCTTCAGAAGTCGATCACTTTTTGGGATTTGAAATTCGCAGCGACGGCACGCAAAATTCGTCTCTCAATTTGCCTTACAAAGCCGAGTCAAAACAATTAATTGAGGGTGTCAACATCGGAGTTGGCGGATTTCATCCCATTACAATGAACGGTCAAGAAATCTATCGGTTTGCCGTAAAAAAAGTGCCGGAAGTCATAGAAAAAGCTATGTTTCGGGCAAATATTAGCGCTGCTGAAATTGACTGGCTGTTGTTGCACCAAGCCAATCAGCGGATTCTCGATGCAGTTGCCCAAAGGCTAAAGATTCCCCCCGAAAAAGTAATCAGCAATTTGGCGAATTACGGCAATACCTCAGCAGCTTCAATTCCCCTTGCCTTAGACGAAGCCGTGCGTCTGGCTAAAGTGAAAGCAGGCGATACTATTGCTGCTGCGGGTTTCGGTGCAGGTTTGACTTGGGGGGCTGCGATTTTTCAATGGGGAAGGTAATATTTGGCGGCCGGCTGTAAACTTGCTCCGATTATTGTCGGGAGTTCGATCGAGTAAAATACAAATCCTTTAACACGCCATACATAGGGCAAGGTTCGCAGCGGTGCACCACCCGGACAACACTTATTGACAAGCGCGTGCTCAAACGGAAAATCCTCTATTCTTCGATCGACTTTCCCCGGCTTGAAGCTTGAAAATTGTGCTACGGCTATTAATCAGATTCAAGTAGCAAAAAAAATAAACCTGGTAAAAATCGCAGTTAGATGTTATAATTATGAGTCGCGAGTAGATAGTTCGTTAACCGAAAGATAGCGGATACCAGCGAGCGAACTTAGAAGCGGGAAAGAAAGAATTTTTGCAATCACCAATTAGCAACCACCAATTAGCAGATTACCGGAAAAATGACTAAAACAGCATGGGTATTTCCCGGACAAGGTTCCCAGGCGATCGGGATGGGTGCAGACTTATTAAACTTGCCAACAGCCAAAGCCAAATTTGAGATCGCTAAAGAAATTTTAGGCTGGTCTGTCCCGGAAGTTTGCCAAAAAGAAGAAGCAAAACTATCTCGGACTCTCTACACTCAGCCTTGCTTGTTCGTAGTAGAAAGTATTTTGGCCGACTTAGTGCGAGAAAAAAGCGATCGACCAGCGGTAGTTGCCGGTCACAGTTTAGGAGAATACGTTGCCCTCTACGCAGCAGGCGTTTTTGATTTTGAAACCGGATTGCGCTTAGTCAAACGTCGCGCCGAACTCATGGAAACTGCCTCTGGCGGTCAAATGGTGGCTTTGATTGGGTTCGACAGGCAGGAACTAGAATTGCAAATTCAATACAGCCGAGACGTGGTGCTGGCAAACGACAACAGCGAAGCACAAGTCGTGATTTCTGGAACGCCCGCAGCAGTAGAAGATTTACTTGCCAAAATCAAAGTCAAACGGGCCGTTAAATTGAATGTTTCTGGTGCGTTTCACTCTCCACTGATGGCCGGGGTGGCGGCAGAGTTTCAACTAGCGTTAAAGTCTGCAAGGTTTTCCGATGCTAAAATGCTGGTGCTCTCGAACGCAGAACCGTCAGCCACTACCAGCGCAGCCACTTTAAAGCAGCGGTTGACTCAGCAGATGACCAAAGGCGTGCGGTGGCGAGAAATTTCTCTGCAATTGCCACAACAAGGAATCGATCGCGTAGTGGAAATTGGTCCCGGCAAAGTTCTCACAGGTTTGATCAAACGGACTTGTCCCGATTTAGCGCTGGTAAATGTTAGTAGTTTTGCAGATTTGCCCGCTTAATCTATTTTTAGCCTGCTATTAAACGGCAGGTTATTAACTTTAGAGTTAATGGGCCTGAAGATTGCCGAAAAACAAATAGCACAACAGGCAAATCCGAATATTGCCTGTTGTGCAAATTGGGGATAGACGATCCAGAAAGTTAGAAAATATTAATCAAAAATCGAGAAATAGATCGACCTGACCGAAAGCATCCAGGATACAAGCCCCCGGATTCATCCGTCCAGAAATAAAAAACCTGTATCCGATAAACGAGCCCCCGAATTTATCCGTGGGGTCAATGCTTCAATTCTAAAATCTAAAATCTAAAATCTAAAATCGATTGACGGGGCGATCGACAACTCCTGATGTACACTAGCCATAAAAACCAAGCTTATCTGGTATTTATATGAAAAAAGTCCTTTACTGGTTGATGGGCGACAAGGCAGGCAGAACCATAGTTGGTGCCTGGAACTGGATGTGGGGACTGCCAGTAGAATCCGGCGGGCAGGTGTCGGTGGCGGTAGCCGAAGAGTCACTGCGATCGATGCAAGAATCAGTGCAAAAGCTAGCAGCAGTCTCCACCCAAGTGACAGCCTACCAGCGCGCCAAAACGAAATATGAAGAAAAAGTTAGGGAAATGCAAACCGTAGAACGCCAAGCCATCACAGCCAAGCGCCACGGCAACGAAGAAGCAGCCCGCTTGGCAATGGCGAAGGTAATTGGTAATTCAGACAGAACAAATCCTGCCGCAATTAGAATCCCAAGTAAAACAAGCCGAACAATACCTCAACGCTTCCAAGGACAAGCTAAATCGAGAGCGGATGAAGCTGGAAGCCTACAAAACTGATATGCAAAATATGAAAGATATGGCCCAGATTAACGAAGCCCTCGGAGCCATATCCAAAGTCAACAACGACCTCAGTATCGATTCAGCTCGATCGCAGTTTGAGCAAGCCAAAAACGCCGTCCACAGCCGCAACCTCAAACAGCAAGCTTTAACAGAACTCTCTGAAAACCCCCAAGAAAGACTTCAGTCAGAATTAGAAAATATGAGCTTAGACGATGAAGTTAATCGCAGGCTAAAAATGTTAGACGACTCAAACAACAAAGAACTTCCAAGTTAAGGACAATTGTATGGCTAAGAGCGGGCCTCCCCCCATAGTTTTTATCCTGTTATTTCTCTTGCTAGCCGGTGGTGGCTGGTTCTTTTTTCTCAACAAACCAGCGTCGCAAGATATTAGTAACAATCCCCCCACTCCCACACCTGCAGGTGATGTCGTCCCACTTCCCGCCGCGCCAGTAGTCGGCGGCGCTTCCCCTGTTGCAGCGACTTCCTTTGCGCTTCCAGCTTCCGTGCCTGCGGGTACGGCGGTGAGAATTGACGGTTCCACCAGCATGGTGACAATCAATCAGAACCTCAAGAACGGTTTTCAAAGCAAGTTTTCCGACACGACAGTCGATACCAAAGCGAACGGTTCTGAAAAAGGAATTCAGGATTTGGCGGCAGGAACAGCAGATATTGCAGCGATATCGCGACCTTTGACGGCTCAAGAACAAGGTCAGGGTTTGGCTGCTGTGCCTGTTGCCCTAGATATGATCGCCCTTGTAGTTGGCGTGAACAACCCCTACAAAGGAGGTTTAACCTCCGCTCAAGTTCAAGATATCTTCCAGAGAAATACTCAAGACTGGTCAAAAGTCGGCGGCCCGGCGGGCCCGATTAAAGTAATTAACAGACCGGCAGTTAGTGGCACTCACCAAACGTTTAAAGAACAAGTGCTTGGAGGTGGCGAGTTTGCTACGACGCCAAATATTACCACGCTCGATCGAGATGCGACAACTCCTCTGCTGCAAGCTTTAGGCAACAACGGCATTGGCTATGCGA
>NZ_JAUBVE010000127.1:0-9048 GCF_036705715.1 Microcoleus sp. AT3-D2
TTTAAAAGTTTTTTTAGTTATTTAGTAATGCACAAATTTAGGTGTTTGTCAAATTAATTTAGATGCGTTTACCCTGGTGCTACTTACAGCATATTTACCCGCAAATGGCGCGGTTTATGGGAGGAATTTTTGATGACAATGGCAACATTCTAGAGATAGGTGTCTGGGAAAAAGAAGAACGCCAACATTGCCCGACATTTAGGAAAATTTACCAGCAACTTACAGGGGAAAAACTGCAAGTAAAACCCAACTCTGTGAATGGCTGTCAATCCACAGGTGACGCTTGGCAAGATACCTATAAACACGTGATTAGTCGCCTGAGTACCGAGTGGGGAGCTACTTCTGTTTATTTATGGTTGATGGTACACTCAACTGGAGCGTTGCAACAGGCAATTTCCCAGCCTTTACAGGATGAACTCAATCATTTGGCTAAGTTTTGGGGTTTCAGTCGCTGGGCATTCTCCCAGAGTTATTTCAATCAACTAAAAGGCTCTACCAAAAACCTGATTGCTTTGCTGAAACACCATCAGATTGAACGCACGCACGGTAACGATGTGTTTAATACTTCACTTAGTCTCAAACAGCTTTCTTTGGTGTTGGAATTTACTTTTACATTCACACGAGTGATGGTGCGTTTGCGGCGCTGGAACCGAGAGCTCAGTCGCAGTTATCTCAGACATTTGTTTGGTACTGCGCCGATGGTTGATGCACCGCGCAAGGTCGCTTAAATCTGAGATATTGCATGAGATTCATGAACAGGCAAGATGCCTGTTCCACAAGAGTTCAATTTTATTGGGTTAAGGTGTACCCTAAGCACCCAGCTATGTTAAAGTGCTGACAGATATACTTGTTTTAATCTTGAAGAATACACCGTATGAATCAAAGTTTAATGAATCTGTAACGATCGCACTTCAGAGACAATTGAAATTAAAATGTACTATAAATCATGCAAATTACGATCGACCTTCCCGACAATCTCTCCCTGACTGAAGCCGATGTGCGGATAGAATTGGCGATCGTACTTGATCGGCAGTCTCGAACGAGCCGCTCAACTCGTTTCTGTAATATCTCTGGATGACTATTATCAAGTTGAATGAGTGGTAGTTAAATTGGTGGTTCCCAATCACAGATAGACTCTGGCTTGAGAGGGCAAGTTTTGGGATCGATCGGATTTCCGTTGAGGTTGACCCCATCCAGGTTAGTCAAAAATTTTAGCGGTTTGATGTCGCTGAGAAGATTGTTTTCGAGTTCGAGTCCAGTCAGGTTAGTCAAGGATTCTAGCGGTTTGATGTTGCTGATTTTATTGTCGCTGAGGGAGAGCTTCGTCAGGTTAGTCAAGGATTCTAGCGGTTTGATGTCGCTGAGAAGATTGTTTTCGAGGTAGAGAGAATTCAGGTTAGTCAAGAATTGCAATGGTTTGATGTCGCTGATTTGATTATCACTGAGGTGGAGTTCAGTCAGGTTAGTCAAGGATTCTAGCGGTTTGATGTCGCTGATTTTATTGTCGCTGAGGCCGATTCCAGTCAGGTTAGTCAAGGATTTTAGCGGTTTGATGTCGCTGATTTTATTTCCGCTGAGGTAGAGCTCAGTCAGGTTAGTCAATGATTCTAGCGGTTTGATGTCGCTGATTTTATTTCCGCTGAGGTAGAGCTCAGTCAGGTTAGTCAATGATTCTAGCGGTTTGATGTCGCTGATTTTATTTCCGCTGAGGGAGAGCTCAGTCAGGTTAGTCAATGATTCTACCGATTTGATGTCGCTGATTTGATTGTCGCTGAGGTTGATATCTGTCAGGTTAGTCAAGGATTCTACCGATTTGATGTCGCTGATTTCATTGTTGTTGAGCACGAGCCAAGTAAGTTTAGTCAAGGATTCTACCGGTTTGATGTCGCTGATTTGATTGTCGCTGAGGCCGATTCCAGTCAGGTTAGTCAAGGATTCTAGCGGTTTGATGTCGCTGATTCGATTGTTGTTGAGGTTGACCCCACGCAGGTTAGTCAAGGATTCTAGCGGTTTGATGTCGCTGATTCGATTGTTGTAGAGTTCGAGCGAAGTCAGGTTAGTCAAGGATTCTAGCGGTTTGATGTCGCTTATTTCATTGTTGCTGAGATCGAGAATAGTCAGGTTAGTCAAGGATTGCAACGGTTTGATGTCGTTGATTTTATTGGCTTCGAGTTCGAGCGAAGTCAGGTTAGTCAAGGATTCTACCGGTTTGATGTCGCTTATTTCATTGTCGATGAGGCTGAGTTTCGTGAGAGTCGAAAATTTCCGATCTGCCGCATCGCACTCAGTAGTCCCTGCTTCCTGCAACAGCACCTCAACATTATGTTTAGTTTCAGGACTCAAATCAGCTTTTTGGCGACACCAATCCGCAAATGTTCGTCCACTGTTTCCCGCTCGCATTTCTGCCGCTTTCGCAGACAGTCCATTTCCAAATGCTAGGACGATCGCACTAAAAGCAACTACGATCAACCTTGATAAATTAATGTGTTGCTGTGCAACTATAAATTTTATCATCTTGCCTCTCTAATTTTCTAAATAGACAATGGCAGGTTGGCAAACTGTCACGATACTGCCATAAAGTTCTAAAATAGCTCTCATATTCAACTTATAGCCAATAATTTTATCTCCGAAAACTCAGGAAGATACCTTATGAACCGCCCACCATCTTACACATCATCTGAAATGACTGATCGCGATCGTGCGAACCTCAGCAAGCTAATCGATTACAGTTCCATCCAATCGATACCCGAAATTTGGGCGATCGTCAAACAGCGATTTCCTCAAACCGTCGCCCTCCACGACCCCCACAGCCAGCCAGAAATCAAACTCACCTACACCGACCTGTACCAACAAATCCAGCAATTCGCCGCCGGCTTACAAGCCCTAGGCATCGAACCAAATCCCGAAGAAGCAGTCCCTCCCCGCGTCGCCCTCTTCGCAGACAACAGCCCCCGCTGGCTGATAGCCGACCAAGGTATCATGATGGCCGGGGCCGCAAACGTGGTTCGAGGCGCCACCGCCGACCCCGAAGAACTCCTGTACATCATCCAAGACAGCGGCAGCACCGCCTTGGTAGTCGAAAACCTGGCATTACTGAAAAAACTGCAACACCGCCTCCCAGATTTGCCCATTCAACTCATCGTCCTCCTCTCCGAGGAAGAACCGGAAACCAGCCAAACCCTAAGCACAGTCAAATTTTCCCAAGTGATGACCACAGGGGCTAACCGTCCCCTCAAACCCACCAACCACAAGCCTCAAACCCTCGCCACTCTCCTCTACACCAGCGGCACCACCGGCAAACCCAAAGGCGTCATGCTGACTCACGGCAACCTGCTGCACCAACTCAACACCTTGGGCACAATTCTCCAGCCCGAAGCCGGCGACGGCGTCCTCAGTATTCTGCCCAGTTGGCACGCCTACGAACGCAGCGTCGAATACTTCCTGCTTTCCCAAGGATGCACGCAAATTTACACCAATATTCGCTATTTCAAACAAGACTTTAAAACTTACAAACCCCAGTACATGGTCAGCGTTCCGCGCCTCTGGGAATCGATTTATGAGGCAGTACAAAAGCAATTTCGGGAACAACCGCCTAAGAAACAAAAATTGGTGAATTTCCTCTTATCTGCCAGCCAGCAATACATCGAGAACCGCCGCATTTCCCAAGGATTAACTCTCAGTTTGAAACCTGCTTCTGCTTCCGAAAAACTAATCGCCCGCACCAAAAGCATTCTGTGGTCGCCTGTACACGCCCTCGCCGAAAAATTGGTTTACAAAAAAGTCAGGGAAGCTACAGGGGGACGCTTAAAATGGGCAATTAGCGGCGGCGGTTCTTTGGCAACGCATTTAGACAATTTCTTTGAAATAGCTAATATCGGCTTGTTGGTAGGATACGGTTTAACCGAAACTTCGCCGGTTTTAACTGTCCGTCGCCCTTGGCACAATCTTAAAGGTTCCGCAGGACAGCCGATCGCCCATACGGAAATTAAAATAGTAGACCCAGAAACCAGACAGCAACTGCCCACAGGCCAGCGCGGCTTGGTATTGGCGCGGGGGCCGCAAATCATGGCAGGTTATTATCTTAATCCCCAAGCGACTGCCAAAGCCATAGACTCCGAAGGCTGGTTCGACACCGGCGACTTGGGCTGGCTGACACCGGGAAACGACTTAATCTTGACCGGGCGGGCCAAAGATACGATCGTCCTCAGCAACGGCGAAAACATCGAACCCCAGCCCATAGAAGACGCCTGCGTCCGCAGCCCCTACATCGACCAAATTATGTTAGTAGGTCAAGACCAGAGATCCGTCGGCGCCTTAATTGTCCCCAATGCAGAAGCGGTCCAGAAATGGGCAGAAACTCAGAATCCCCCAGTACACGAAATTGACTGGAATAGCAAGACTATTCAAGATTTATTCCGCAAAGAATTGAACCGAGAGGTGCAAAATCGCCCTGGATACCGCGCGGACGATCGCATCGGCCCGTTCCGGTTGATTCAGGAGCCATTTTCGATCGAGAATGGAATGTTGACCCAGACCCTGAAAATTAAGCGCCCGGTTGTGACGCAACACTACCGCGATATGATTGACGGGATGTTTTGAAATATTCGCAGGACTTGGGGAATGGAAAAGAAAAAATTATCCCAACACCCCAGTCCCGAGTCCGAGTCCTCAGTCCTGGGCCATTAGTTCATGTTTACCAACTAATGAGTCATGACTAATGCCTAATTCCTAATTGACAAGCAACAACTTTTTTATGGAACCACAATTACTCTTGAAACGATCGATTAACGTTAAAGTCATCGTTACTCCCCGCTGGAAAGAAGAAGCTCAACAGCAACTCCAAGCCCAAATCAACCAAATAGACTCTCAGCTACAACAGTTAGAAATGCAAGGGCAGCGGATGATTTCAGAAATCCAAAAGCAAAATCTGCAGCCACCAGGCCCGCAAGTAATGCAGCAAATAGAAAACATTCAAGTGCAGGTGAATCAAAGAAAAAGCGAACTGCTAGAACAGAAAAACCAAAACCTGCAACAGCTTCAGCAAGTGCAGGTGCTAGACCTGGAACAAGAAGTGAGTCAAGGTCAAATTGACGGCACATTCACTGTCGGGCTCGGAGAAAACTTGATTCAAAAAATGCAAGTAGAAATTCTCCTCCGCGACGGCATAGTCGAAGAAATTCGAGGTGATATTTAGAAATTGGTAAGTGGTAATTGGCGATCGGTAATTGGCAATTGATTTTGAGTCAACAGTCACACATCAAGAATTCGAGAGACTGGCATAATAATAAGTATTGCCGGTGGCCGATCGCCAATGCTCAATTGCCAGATACCGATTACCTATTACCACATCAAAAGGACTTTTTACAGATGATTCGCGAAGTTTTCATGCCAGCCCTGAGCTCTACCATGACAGAGGGCAAAATTGTTTCCTGGGTCAAATCCGCCGGAGACAAAGTAGAAAAAGGCGAAACGGTGGTAGTCGTTGAATCCGACAAAGCCGACATGGACGTGGAGTCTTTCTACGAAGGCTATTTAGCAATAATTATCGTACCTGCGGGCGAAGTTGCTCCGGTGGGAGCGGCAATCGCCCTAGTAGCAGAAACAGAAGCCGAAATCGCCGTAGCTCAGCAGCAAGGAGCCGCCGCCCCAACCGCAGCCGCAGCCCCCGCTCCCAGCCCCGCTCCTGTCAGTGCAGCTACATCGTCAGTAGGTTTGCAGCAAAATGTCAGCCGCCAAAACGGCCGCAGCGTCGTTTCTCCCCGCGCTCGCAAGTTAGCCAAAGAATTTAAAGTAGATTTGAATTCTATCAAAGGCAGCGGGCCCAACGGTCGCATTGTCGCAGAGGATGTGGAAGCAGCAGCCGGCAAAGCCCAACCCGCTCCGGTTCAGCAACCGGTAACAGTCCCCGCAGCACCAGCACCCGCAGCACCCGCAGCGCCCGCCCCTGCCGCAGCCAAACCCGCCCCCGCACCAGTCCCGGCGATCGCACTTTCGGGCCAAAGAGTACCGATGAATGCGCTGCAAAATGCGGTGGTGCGGAATATGGAAGCAAGTTTGAGCGTGCCGTCTTTCCGCGTCGGTTACACAATTACTACTGATAATCTCGACAAACTCTACAAACAAATTAAGTCGAAGGGCGTCACGATGACGGCTATGCTGGCGAAGGCTGTAGCAGTAACTTTACAAAAACATCCTCTGCTGAATGCTTGTTATGTGGAGTCGGGAATTCAATACCGCGCTGATATTAATGTGGCGGTAGCTGTGGCGATGGACGGCGGCGGTTTGATTACGCCGGTGCTGCAAAATGCCGATCGCCTCGATATTTATTCTCTCTCCCGCACTTGGAAGGATTTAGTCGATCGCGCCCGCACCAAGCAGTTGAAGCCTGATGAATACAGCACGGGAACTTTTACTCTTTCCAATCTGGGAATGTTTGGAGTAGACAAGTTTGACGCGATTTTGCCGCCGAATCAAGGCTCGATTTTGGCGATCGGCTCTTCGCGGCCGCAAGTAGTGGCAAACGAGGAAGGCTTGATGGGAGTGAAGCGGCAAATGCAGGTGAATATTACTTGCGATCACCGGATTATTTACGGTGCTGACGCTGCATCTTTCTTGCAAGATTTAGCAAAATTGATTGAGACAAATCCTCAATCTTTGACGCTTTAATTAGTTGACCGTTAAGTGTTGACTGTTGACTGTTGACTGTTGGCAGTTGACAGTCAACAGTCAATGGTTTGCGATCAACTATGTTAAAGCAGCTAATAGGGAAAGCTTCCAACAGCTAATAGTTTATCAATTAGCTCTCCAACTAAATATGGTTTATTGTTAAAAAGTGGGACGACTTTGTGAAGGATACGATGGGCAAACAAATAGTGCGATCGGCTGATAGTGTTGGTGCTAATATTGCAGAAGGACATGGACGCTATAGCTAGCAAGATAATCAGCTTTTTGTGAAAATTGCTCTTGGGTTCATTAAACGAAACAAGACATTGGTTGAGACTTGCCTAAGCTCGCAATCTTTTGACTCAAGAACAGAGCGAGCGACTGCATCCGTTATTAAATGAACTTTCACCAAAACTTAATGCCTATCTTAACTCATTAAAACAAAAACCCAAAGGTTAACAGTCAAAAGTTAACAGTCAACAGTCAACAGTCAACAGTCAACCACCAACTAATTACTCGAGCGCACAGTCAAAACTTGCGGCGGCGTCGCATCCGGCGGATACAAGAAATCCACCTGCACCAAACGGCGTTCCCCCGGCTTCATATTCACATTCACCAAAGGTTCCCCCTGCTGTCCCCGGCGCTGGACGATGTGAATGTAGCGCGTCAAAGTCTTGCCCGTATCATCATTAAACATCACCCGCACCGTACCTCGGAAAAATATCCGATTTTCAGGAGGATCGTAAAACATCAATCCCCCCGATTCTGTATTTGCTTTGATCGGTGTTTGCATTTTAATGCTAACAGATTGAGACTCGCGAGATTTGTTGTAAAATGGAAAAGTTAAGTTGTATTGAATCCCGTAATTACCGTGAGCAAAATAAGCAGTATCGGGATAGCGAGCTAACATTTTAGCGCTTTGAACTTGACCGGTGCCAAAAGTACCCGTATCAGTAGTGCTCAGAGCATAAGAAAATGACTCGCCGCGCTTGGGAATAGTTAAATAATCGGTTCTCGAATTGTCCGTAATTTTAGCTTGCCACTGGGAACCTTCCGCTACTCCAGCTACGCGACCGTAAATTTTTTGCACCGGATTTTCGCCTCTCGGAGTTGGTGCTAAATCTCTCGGCCCCGCTAAACCTTGGGTATTTAAAATATTTTCCCACTGTTCTAAAGTCGGATCTTGCTCGACTCCTCCTTGACTTTTAGGAGCAAACATTGCTAATGATGCTACATAAATCGAATTGCTGCTCGACATTCGCATTAAAGTCGATCGACCGTTGGAAGAAGGGGTGACATTCCCCACAGGTATCGGCAAATTCATCAGCATTCGGCTCTGATTCGCCGGAATCTCGATCGCAGCGGGCAAAATGGCTTGTCTGTGTCCCCGCAGCACATCGCTGGTGATGCGGCTTCCAGGCCCCGCAAACACAGTGCCGAATCGATTTTCTAAATACGATGGCAAATCGACAAATAAGGCATCCGGCCGAGTTAAATAAGTCGCTCCTTGCAAGACATTTAAAGTAACAGGTTCGGAGTTAGGATTGTGGACAATTATTCCTTGAAATAAGGTGCGAGTTTCGGCGCGATTTTTAGCTTTGGCGATGTGGTGGGCAAAGATGTCAAATCGGCCTTTGAAGGGAAAGTTTAAGTGTGCAGAAGGTACTTGTTTTCCTTCCGGGGCAAATGTGGAGAGCAAAATGCCTTCGGTTTGCACAACTTCGGGGCTGTTGCTGTTGAAAACCGGGATGTTGTCGAGTTGTCCCGGTAAAACGCGCACTTGCTGGGGCATTGTCACTGTTTTCAGCGGGCTGCTGCTTGGCTGTGGCGGCAAATCCAGTTCGTTTTCGGGTGCGGGGGCTTCTGGGTCTATGATCAGTTGTTGTTGGGCGGGAGGTGCGGGGATTGTTTGGGCTAGGGGGAAAATTGGCAAAAACATTGCTGTGAGCGCGTTTAACTGAACTTGCATTGATATTGGGTCGATCCTTTTCGTTGGCGTAGCCCCCGTAGGGGCGGGCTCGGCTAACGGGCGATCGACACAAAACTTTACCACAAGTTGGTTGATGTGTTTGAGGAATTTTGGATTTTAGCACAGACGTGGCGCTCAGCTTTCGATCGCACCTTCCTGATACCAATTTAATGTGAAGTTGCATAGAATTCGATCCCCCTAAATCCCCCTTAAAAAGGGGAGTAGGGGTTGACTTCAAGAAGCTTCCGGTCCCCCCCTTCTTAAGCTATGCTTTATAAGGATCTTTCTTAACAAGAAAGTTGACAAAAATAAACATCTATGCTGTTAAACGATCGGGTAATTGCCCAGGAGTCAGGTTAAAATGATCGAGCAATGGGTAAGACAAGAATTAGAAAAAACTGACTTAGGAGATCCAA